>JAUWJN010000153.1 GCA_030607655.1 bacterium | reverse complement strand
CTCCGCGTGGAGTTGGCCGTAATCACTGCCGTCAGTCACCAGAGCGTCGCGGAACCACGTCAACGTCATTGCTGCTGTTTGCGTGAAGGAGAGCAGGGCAAAAAACTCGGGCACAGCATGCCGCCCTGCGTTTATCCCATACCCGAAATCGCGGACGTCGTGCCTGGTGGTGGCCATTACTGCCAGGGCTGTGCCGATGTTTGCCGTGATAATACCAGGGCGAACGTTGCCTGCTCCCAACATTGCCGTAGTCTGGTCATTAGCTCCCACTACTACTACTGCCGCTTCGCTGATGCTCAACGGGCGGGCGGCCTGGGGCAATACGGTGCCCACGGGCTGGCCGCAACACCCTATCGCCGGCAGTTGTTCTTCCCTCACTCCCACAAACTCCAGCATCTGTGGCCACCACTGTCCCTGTTGCCGGTCAAGCATGCCCGTAGAGCCCAGGTCCTGAGGGTCGCCCACCATCTCACCGGTCAGACGCCAGATAATATAGTCGGGCAGCATCAGGTAGTGCGCCGTATTCTCGAAGACTTCTGGCTCATGCTGGCGGAGCCATAGCATCTTGGGGCCGGAGGCGATCTGATTGAAGTCGGGCACCCCCGTCTTGAGGAAGTTATCCTGGCGGTCGAAGTGAGCGGCAATCTGACGGCACTGGTCAGTGGCGCGCGCATCAAGCCACACAATAGCGTTACGCAGCGCCCGCCCCTCTGCGTCCAGCGGCACAAAGGTCTGCCCCTGGCTGGAAAGCCCGATGGCTCGCACCGCCTGGCCGTCGTGTTCCTTCAGACATTCCTGCGCCCCGGCTACACAGGCCTCCCAGTATGTCTCAATGGGCTGCTCAACGAAGCCGGGCCCCGGTGTCAACAGCTCATACTGCCGACTGGAAAGCGCCAATAAACGACCCGCCCTGTCAAACAAGGCGACCTTCACGGCAGTGGTGCCCAGGTCGAAGGTGAGGATGTACTCGGCTATTTTCCTGCTCCTCTCACCTGGCTATTGCCAGGGGCGCTGCTCAAGAAGCTGGCGCATGGCCGTGACCGCAAAATCGGCCACCTCAATGTCCAGGGGCAGTGCGAACTTGGTCAGGACTGTGCTGTGTCCTTCGTGATAGGCGTGGACCCGCAGCCACAGACCACGCTCTACAGCGCACTGGTGAAAGCCCAAAGCGTCTTCAACCTGACAGAACTTCAGCCCTGACATGTGGCCCTCACCGCGCGCCTCCACCAGCAGGTCCGGAAAGTCGGCGGCCAATTCGCTCATCCGCTCGTGGTAATGCTCGGCCACCTGACCAATCCGCTCGGCCTCGCCCTGTACCAACGCGATGCAGCCCAGCCCCAGGTAAGCAGCGAGCGCGGCATTGCCGTTGGTGCTGATAGCGTCATATTGCTGTAGTGTGTCCAGCCGGCCGCGATAGACCAGGGCCGCCAACGGGTGAAAGCCTGCAGTCAAGCCCTTGCCCAGCACCAGACAATCCGGCTCGACACCGCAACGGTTCATGTATAGCAGTTCGGGGAACCAGAAGCCGGTTTGTATCTCATCAAGCGTCATCAGCGCACCAGTCTGGTCGCACAGCGACCGCGCCAACTGCAGATACCAGGGCTCGACCACGATGGCCTCGCGGTTCATCATAATCGGCTCGGCCCAGAAGCCGGCGACGCGCTGTCCGTACTGCTCGAAGACCTGCTCAAGCTGCCGTCCGTCATTGGGTTGGACCATTACTATCTCGACATTGGTGAAATACTCCGGCCACATCCCGCGCAGGCGCTGGGCGAACAGGTCGGTCCCGTGGTAGTTACCGTCCAGCGTAACAAATACAGGCGCGCCTTCGTTAGTCTTTTCCCCGGCATAGTGTTTCAGCGTTATTTTCATTGCCGCCGCGCAGGCCGCCGTGCCCGTGGCCACCCCCAGAAGCACAGTGTTTAACTTGCTGTCGTCGGCCTGCAGGCGGGCTATGTCGGCGCCCGGGTTGGCCAGCTCGATAAGCCTGGCCGCCAGCCGTTTGACCGGCGCGGCAGGAACATTACTGTGATTATCCCACACAATCCCGCGCTGAATACCGTCGAGCAGTACCTCTCGCAACTGCGGATGGTCGTAGCCCCATGTCATCTGGTAGTGGCCGGCGGTGCAGTCCAGGAAAAGCCGCCGCTGGTCGGTGATATAGAACAGTTGGTGACCCGCGAGCAGATCGTCCGGCTTATCCGTCACGCTGCGCCCGTACGACCGTTGGAACCATCGCTTATCGGGGAATTGCGCTGGGGGGATTGCGTCAATCGTTGTGCCAATGCTGGCTAACAGGCCGGCGCGTGGCGTCGCGGTCAGGTAATCACGTGCGCAGCCAAGGGCGTCTGCCATGTCGCGCCCCGTGTCGGCCATGAGTGCGTCGAACGTCAACAACTCGTCGCGTCCCAGACTCTGTGTCATATTGCTTCCTTACCTCGTGGTCTTCGGGTTCTACAGGCCAAAAGAGAATCCAGCAACTCTTCGCGTCGCGGGGTCTGAGTCAGGTCGCCGCCTACCCAGCACTCGCGGTGTTCACTGAGCCGCGTCTCTCTGCCGATGAGGCTGTCTTTCTTCGGTGAATTGTAGGCAATTGCCGGCAGTGCGTCAACCGGGTGTCCCCGGCCAAGCCCTGAAGGCCCGATTCTGGGGAATTTGTAAAGGGCGGTTGAAAGCCGAGGCCGGTGGCGGGGAAGAGGTGTCCACAGTCTGTTGGCTTCAGTTTAGCCTTTGGATTCTCTCTGCGACTATAGAAGCAGTACCCCGATGGTCCAGTTGGCCCTCCACTAGCAGAACTGAAGAGGAAAAGATTTCTTTGCCGTAGCGCTCGTAGATGTTTTCAAAGACGGTGACGTCGAGCAGGCCGGTTTCGTCTTCGAGGGTAAAGAAGACTACGGTGCGACCGCTGCGGGTGGGAGGCCGATGGGGGCGGATGAGCAGTCCGGCTGCCTTGACGGTACCAGCAGGGCGCTGCCGTTTAATCTGTTGGACAGTGAGCACGCCTTCTTCAGCGAGTTTAGACCTAATAAGTTCCAAGGGATGCCAGGTGGGGCTGAAGCCGAGCATGTCCCATTCGTGGCAGCATTTTTGCTGGTCGGTGAAATCTTCGATATTGGCAAGCTCGGCAGCCTGGTGCAGATTTAGTTGCGGCTGCTGGGCCGGGCTATAGGCCCCCAGTTGCCATAGCAGTCGTCGCCGATTGTTATCGAAACAATCCAGGGCCCCACAGAGGACTAGATTCTGGGCCACATTCGCTGGTGGCCTAATTCGGTGCATGAAATCCTGCAGGCCCTTATAGGGCTGGCCTTCAAGTATCCTGTCCAGTAATGCCGCAGGCATCTGTCTTACCTGCCTGAGGCCGACCCGTATGGTACCATCCCGGACGGCAAATTGGACTTTGCTTTCGTTGATACTGGGGCCTAACACCGTTATGCCCCGCCGCTTGGCCTCGTTTATCAGAGTATGAGCGGGGAAATAGCCCATCGGCTGGTTGGACAGCAAAGCAGCGTAGAAATGGGCGGGATAGTGGGTCAGCAGGTAAGCAGTCTTGTAACCGGTATCTCCGAATGCCGCCGCATGCGCCTCACAGAAGCCATAGCCGGCATAGCCCTCCATGTAGGAGAAAATGGTCTGGGCCACCTGCTGAGAGCAGCCGCGTTGGATGGCCTTGCGGACGAAATCCTTCCCGATGGCCTGCATCTGCCCTTTGTCACGATGATGGGTCAGAGCACGGCGGAGTTGGTCAGCTTCCCCAGGAGTAAAGCCCGCTATCTTCACCGCAATCTCGATGACCTGCTCCTGGAACAGCACCACTCCGTAGGTATCTTTGAGGATATCCTCCAGACGAGGGTCCGCGTAGGTCACCGGTTCCTGGCCACGTCGGCGGGCCAGGAAAGGTTCTACCATGTTGCCCTTTATGGGGCCAGGACGTATTAAAGCCACGGAGGCGACAATATCCTCGATGTTGTTAGCTTGCAGGCGGCTTTGCAGATTGCGCTGAGCCGGACTTTCCAGTTGGAAAGCTCCGGCGGTCTCGCCGCTATTGAGTAGCTTATAAGTGAGCTGGTCATTCAAAGGAATACTGGCAAAATCCAGTTGCTTGGGAGTAGAGGTCACGGTGTCCTGCACCGCCGACAGCATCCGTAGACATAGCAGATCCAGCTTCAACAGGCGCAGGTCCTCCACATCAACTTTATCAAACTGAATACTCCGGCAGCCCTTGGCGGCTTGCTGAATAGGGGAGAGGGTGTTCAGAGGTTGGCTGCTGATTATTACCCCGCCCAGGTGGGTGCCGATATGCCGAGGCAGGCCCGCTGCCTGGGAGCAAAGGTCCAGTAGCTGACGGTACTTATAAACCGGCAGTTGGCTGTCGCGCAATTCGGGAAAACGATCAAAGGCTTCGTCAATGGCATCAGCATTGATGTGCGGCATAAGCCTGGCCAGCCGCTCAATCTCTTCGGGCGGAAAACCCAGCGCCCTGGCAATGTCCCGGATGGCTCCCCGGGCGTGGTAGGTCTGAAAGGTGCAGACCGTGGCGACTTTGTCTTCCCCGTACTTCTGGGTGACATACTCAGCGATGTCGTCCCGATAGCGGGCGTCGAAGTCTATATCAATATCGGGCAGATTGTCGCCCCGTTCGGGATTGATGAATCGCTCAAAGCTCAAGTTACGGGCGACAGCATCCACATCAGTGATATGCAGGCAATAGGCCACTGCTGAGTCAGCCGCGCTGCCCCGCCCGGCATAGCGAATCCCACGGCGGCGGGCCTCCCGGGCCACATCCCAAACTACCAGGAAGTAATGAGCGAAACCTAACTGCTCGATTATGCTTAGCTCATATTCCAGTCGCCTCTTGATCCTATCATTTAGCCCTCTGTACCTTCGCCTGGCACCTTTGTAGGTGAGATAACGCAGCAACTGCATGGGTGCCTTGCCCTTAGTGCCAAAGCGAGGTAGATACCTATCATCACTTAACTCGTACTCCTGGCATTGCTCGGCAATCTGCAGCGTATTGGCCAGCGCCTCCGGCAGCCATGAGAATAGCTCCTGCATCTGCCGGGGGGACTTGAAATAGAACTCAGCATTGATTTTCCGCTCGGGGTGAGGCTCATCCACAGTCGTCAGCGTCCGCACGCAGGTGAGTATATCTTGAGCCTTGAACTGAGATTCATCCACATAATGGACATTGCCAGTGGCAACCACGGGTACTTTCAGCTCTCGGGCTATCTCGACCAGGGCCTTGTTGGTAGCATGCTGACGAGGGTAAAACGTCTCCTGCAGTTCGAGATAGAAATTATCCCGACCAAAAATATCTCTATACTTCTGAACGGCTCTTTGCGCTTGCAGATGTCGTCTCTGGTAGGCTAACGAGAAGATTTCACTGTGCCAGCAGCCCGACAGCGCAATAATATCCTGAGCGTACTTTCTTAGCATCTGCTGACTGGCTACAGGCTTGCCGCGCTCGTTGCTCAGATGCGCCTCGGTCAGCAGTTGACACAGATTAGCATACCCAGCGCGGTTGGGGGCGAGCAGGGTGAGGTGGTGACCGTCTTCTACCGTAACTTCCGCACCGATGATTGGCTTTATGCCAGCCTGGCGACAAGCCTTGTGGAACTGGACTGCCCCGCTGAGGTTATTGTGGTCGGTCATAGCCAGCGCCGGCATATCAAGCTCAGCCGCGCGTTGGACCAGCGCCTCCAGGCGGCTGGCACCGTCCAGGAAGCTAAATTGAGTATGTACGTGCAGATGAACAAACATCAGTCTATCGGCCTCTCCAGCCTCCAGCCGGCCGGCCCCTGGGAGACTACGAATGCTCCCTGTGTGGTCTCGACTAAAAAGAAGTCGCGAACCCTTTCCCCTTCCCACCAGCGGCCAGTCTCTTGCCAGCGATCTACGATACTCTCTACCCGCCTCCAGCAGCCTCTCACTAGTATCTGCTCGGGTTGCTCGCCGCCTTTGACTGGAGACTCGTCAAAGGCCAACTGTTTCACCAGCTAAACCTCCCCTCCGCCGCTAAAATCATCTGGGCAAAGCGCCCCGTATCGTCTAACTGGGAGGCCATGCTGACTGCTTGTACTCCATATCGGCTGTGGATCGCCGCCATTGCCTGTTCGATTTGCCCGCGGCTTCGGCTACTCCACAGACTCAATTGGCCCCGGGCAATCGGCTGTAGAGCTTCGGCCACCAGCTCTATCTCTAGCAAGGGCTGGCCCTGCCAGAGTTGCGTTAACAACTGCTCGGCTGCCTGGTATAGCCGGTGTGTATCTTTCAGAGGGCGGTTGTACTGTTGCGTATATGCCTGACAGCCTGTTTCGTCTTCTAATCGCAGCGTCAGCCGCTGCGCTTGGCTCGTGGTACTCCGGAGCCTGTCAGCCAGTTGTGCACATAGCTTGCCTAAGATCTGGATTATGACTTCCTGTCTGTTTTCGATATCGAGTATCTGGGCTACACGCTCTGCAGGAGGAGGATACAGAGGCCACACCGGGCGACTATCTTTGCCGTTCACCCAGTCATGTAACTGTCCCCCGACCCGGCCAACTTGCTGAATAAGGGTATTCTTATCCACTGCCGCCACCTGGCCCAGAGTTGTCAACCCT
>JAUWJN010000122.1 GCA_030607655.1 bacterium | reverse complement strand
ATAATCCGCGCGCATTCGATTTATTAGGGCGTGGGAAATAGTCCCCGGCATACAAGTGAATGGCATTACTGCTACAATGCCGCTAAGGCCCTTCTTAGCAAAAATCCACCGCCTTGCCTACCGTCATCACCGCTTCGCCTTCAAAAGTTGGCCGCATATACTCGGCAGCATAATCAAGAGCCAGTTTAGTGGACGGCTCGTGAATATTGCGCAAAAAACCGTCAAAGGACGCCACCAAAGTGTGCTCATCGTGTACCATGATCTTGTCGGTGAGCAAGTTCTTCAGCCACAGCCGCCATCGGCGGTCCAGTCGGGCGCGGAAGCCGCGGCGAAAGTTGCGATACAAGAACCACTCATACACCGGCGACATCCACACCTCACCACCCAACCTCTCAATCTCGTCAACCAAGTACTGATTGCTAAAGCGATTAGAGCGGATGTAGAACTCGCCGACCAGGCCAATGATAGGCTTAGGTTCCGAGCCGTCCACCGGCACCTGCTTGAACCGCCGCACACTGCGCTTCAGGGCCGCGTTCAAGTCGCCGTCAGTGCGGACAGCGGTGCAGATATCCGCCAGACTTTCGTCATAGGCTTGCTGGGCTGCCCCGGACTGAGTCTCATAGGGCCGGGTCTCCAGCAGCGCCTTTTCGATTACGTCAATAGCCACCATGCCACGCCAGGTCCGGCGCAGTAACTTGCCGCCAATAACACTCAGGTCCCCAAAGAAACCACTGGCTTGATTGGGAGCGTAGATGGGTACGTCAGGATAGCCCGCGTCGTCCAAGACCATCCGCTGCAGAGTGTTATACTGGCCAAACCGGCACGGTCCCCCTGACCCGCCCATAAAGAAGGCATATTTGTCGCGGTCAAAGTCCTCCCGTTGAGTATACTTGACCATATCGCCGGTAGTAACAATGAAGGGGAAGCATTCCTTGCCGGAGGTATACTTGCGCCCCCAGTACAGGGTCTCTTCATCAGGCTCATCCAGGACCTCGGCCTTCACGCCACACGATTGCATAGCCGCCGCCAAAGCGTGGGCATGGCTGCTCATATTGGGGATGAGGATCGTGCGGTCGGTACCCGGCTCGATGCTTAGAGGTCGGAAGTGGCGGCCGCCCGCAAACTGGCGGCCCCGCGTGGACTCCAGGCTATCCAGGAACGCTTCCAGGCGGGTGATGATGCCTACATCCGCGCTGTGCTCATCTACTTCGATAATCAGACACGGCTCGCCCCCTAGCCGCTCATTGAAGAACCGCAGCAAGAAGGAATCTGGCCCGCAGCCGAAGTTAGTCAAATACAGAGCGTGCAGCCGCGGATCATTAGCGATTATCTCCGCCGCTGACAGAATCTTTTGCCCATATCCCCAGAACATATTGAACCAATCCGCGGGCAGGCGGACTTCGTCCAAGGGCAGAAAGTCCATCGGGATAGCCAAGGCCCCGCGCTCCTGGAGTTTCTTGGGTATTTGCAGGTTAGCCTCCAGGTCGCAGCCATTGTAAGAACGGCTGACGATGACTATCGCCGTCTGGTCAGGTCTCAGTTCCGCCAGCACCTGCTGGCCGCGTTGGTGCAGAGCTTGCTCAAAGCCCTCCAGGGCCGCCAGCCCTGCATCAACTGCCCGCGCCACTTCCCGTTTGCTTTTTCCTAAAGTCTTACCTACTTCATATAGGCGATCAATCAGATGCTTGCGCCCCAGCGACAGATATACCTCCGGCTGGAGCACCTGAACATGGTAGGCTTCAAAGTCAACAGCAGACTTCAGAGTGTAGGGTACACTCTGGGAATAGGGACACAGGAAGCTGTCAGTCATCCCCGGGTCTTTCGTGCGGAGATTCACCACACTCGGCAGGAAGATATAGTCAATATCGCGCTGCAGTGCATCCAAGGTATGACCCAACATCAGCTTCATCGGGAAGCAAGTCTCGACTATTGAGCGTTCGGCTCCCTCGTGGATAATCTGCTTATTCGTGCGGGCTGATAGTACCACTTCACAGCCTAACTCGGTCAGGAAGGCCTGCCACAGCGGGAACAAATTGTGAAATTCCAGGGCCCGCGGAATACCCACCCGGGGGGCGTCCGCGGGCAATTCGCGGGAAGGAGTGTAAGAATTCAGCAGCATCCGCTCGCGCTCACCGAACAAATCCGGGAGGCCCACAACCTTCTTAGCATCCTTCTTCACATCATATTTCCCGCAGCGACTGCCGTAAAACAGGGGCTCTTCCCCTGCTACGGTTACCTTGTTTATCTCACATTCGTTAGGACAGTCGTGGCAGATGAATGACTCAATACTGTAATCCTGGTCAGCCAGCTCAAAGCCCTTGAAGTCGCTGCCCCCGCCACTGTCTAGGTCTTGAGCGATTAGGGCACAGCCGACGGCCCCAATCACCTCGTTGTCCGGCGGAACGGTGATGGGCTTGTCCAGCACATTTTCAAAGGCCGCGACCACGGCCTTATTGAGTGCTGTGCCGCCCTGGAAGAAGATATGATTGCCTACCCGCCGGCGCTCCACCACCCGATTAAGATAATTATAGACGATGGAATAGGCCAAACCGGCTACTATATCCCTGGTATCAGCGCCGGCTTGCTGATTACGGACCACCTGAGTGCCCATAAATACGGTACAGCGCTCACCCAGGTCCAGGGGAGACTGCGACTGGAAGGCTAGCTGGGCAAATTCATTCTTGATAGAGATATTCAGCTGATCGGCCTGCTCCTCCAGGAATGAGCCGGTGCCCGCCGCACAGACATTGTTCATCGCAAAGTCTACTACTACCCCACTCTCGAGGCTAATATATTTGCTATCCTGCCCACCGATTTCAAAGATAGTATCCACCTGGGGGTCAACATGTAAAGCTCCCCGGGCATGAGCCGTAATCTCGTTCCTCACTACATCAGCGCCGATGAAGTCCCCCGTCAGGTAGCGGCCTGAACCAGTGGTGCAGGCGCCGCGGACCTCGACAATATCTCCCACCTTCTCACCGATGCGTCGCAGCCCCTCCTGTACTGCAGCCAGGGGCTGGCCGGCGGTCATCAGGTATTCCTTGGCCAGCACCTGGCCCTCAGTATCAATCACCGCCAGACACGTGCTGATCGAGCCTACATCTACTCCCAGATATCCGGGGATCTTCTCGTCAGTTCTCTCACCTAGGGGAACCAATTGAGATGCTCGGATGCTGGATTCATCCAGACGCAGCGGCGGGATTTTCTTCTCCTGGCGAGGTGAAACGATATGACGGGCCAGCTCAGCGAGATTGTCCAAATTGGGAGGCCGAATAGCGTCACTGTCCCGCCCTGTGTAGACTGCACCGATAGCGCCCATCGCCGCGAAGTGCTTGGGGATGACAAAATCATCGCCGTCAGCCTCAAAGACCTCTTTGATCGCCCTGACCATGCCCGGATTCGCGCCTAACCCCCCCTGGAACGACAGCGGCAGTTGGATATCAGTTCCGGAGCTGACGGTACTTTTGAAGTTGCGGGCCAGGGCAAAGCAAAGCCCAGCGATGATGTCGTATTCCGGGGTCGCCTTCTGCTGGAGGTGAATCATATCGGTTTTGGCAAAAACACTGCACCGGCCCGCCACGCGGGGAGGATTCTCTGACTTGAGGGCCAGTCGCCCGAACTCTTCAATCTCCAGACCCAGGCGAACCGCTTGTTCGTCGAGGAATGAGCCCGTGCCCGCGGCACAGGCGGCGTTCATCGCGAAATCACTGACCTGGCTGCCGCCGCCGGCTTCCGGGTCTACAAATATCAGTTTGGAGTCCTCGCCGCCAATCTCAATGATGGTCCGGATCTGAGGATACAGTCGGCTGGTGGCGGCGGCTTGGGCCACCACCTCATTGACAAAGATAGCTTCCAGAGTATCGGCGACCACCCGCCCACCGCTGCCGGTAGCCGCCAGACCCGTAATGCGCTCGTCTCCATACTTCTCGACTGCTCGCCGAATAGCATCCGCTGCCACCGCCATCGGCTGGCCCTGATGGCGCAAATACTCCTCCTGGAGCACCTCACCATTGGCATCTATCACTACCAGATTGACGCTTACTGAGCCTACGTCAATCCCGATATGTAGATTATCTGTGCCCATACGTCAGCTTTCCTTTTAGTGCTGCCCAGACTACTCGGGAATACCAAAATGTTGACAAACGCGGGGTTGCCTATGGGAAACAGCATAATTATACACAAAATACCCTCTATGGCCAAGCATACCACACAGAGGACTATTTCCTACATTTGCTTATTCCTGGCTATCCTCGCCCGCTCCTCCCACCCACAGCACACTGGCCGCGGCGCTGGCGGCGGCGTAGATTACTTTCAGCGGGACGTTATACTCCTGTGCCGCCCGTCGGCAGTCTTCATATTCCGGAGCGACGGTCACTACCTCTGAACCTATTCGTCCTACCTTCACCGGCAAATCGCCGTAGGCGGTTGCCACGGTAATAGTCTCCCGCAACAGGCAGCGGCGCTGCCCGCTAGTCAGCCTCACCCCAAAGCTGGTACTCTCCCGCAGAATTATTTCCGTTATTACCTCGGCATTCTCAGGAGCAGTCAGTGCCGCCAGTTTCACTGCCGGCCGCCCCTTTTTCATTTGTATCGGTGTCAGCCAGGCATCCAAGGCGCCCTCACTGAGAATCTTCTCCACCAATGCCGGCTGAAGTTCCGGATTCATATCATCCATGTTAGCCTCGATAGTGACCACTTCGTCAACCACGAATTGCTCCTCATCGGTGCTCAGCCCATCCCCCGCCACATGGCCAATCCAGAGTCGCAGAACATTGGGCCGGCCGGGAAAGTCCTTCGTCCCGGCGCCATACCCGATACTTTCCACTACCATCGGCGGGAAAGCCCCAACTCGTTGGGAAAGACTTGCGGCTAGAGCCGCACCGGTAGGAGTTACCGTCTCCCCGTCAACATCCACTGGAAAGGTCGGCACACCTTTCAGCAGCTCGGTTACGGCTGGTGGAGGTACCGGCAGCCGGCCGTGAGCCGTGTCTACATAACCATGCGAGATGGGTAGCGGCGAACAGTATATCGTATCCACGCCCAGCAACCGGAACCCTATTACACTGCCGACAATATCAATCAGAGTATCCACACCGCCTAGTTCGTGGAAGTGTATTTCGTCAACAGGAACGCCGTGGACAGTTGCCTCGGCCTCAGCTACCGTGCGCAGTACGGCCAGCGACTGCTCAATGACTTCAGTGGGAAGCTCGGAGGTCTGTATCATCTCCGCCAGCTCGACATAGCGGCGGTGGGGATGGGAATGCTCTTGATGTTCGTGAAGTGAAACAGTGGCTTTAGTGGCCTGAATGCCCCCTTTGGAAATCTTCTCGGCGCTGAGCTGCCAGTTACTTATGGGCAGGCCCTCAAGCTGTTCACGAAGCTGGTACACATCGGCACCGGCATCAATAAGCGCCCCCAACATCATATCGCCACTTATACCTATAAAGACATCTAAATAGGCGATCTTCATATCCGCAAATCTCCTGAAAATACCGTGTGGTGGGCAAGGAGGAACATTGTGTATGCCAGAGAAATATGACCAGTTAACACTTCACTATTCTAAGGTAACTATGACTGCTCTGTCAACTGACTGGCTATTTAGGTTTTTGCTCCACGAGTGGACCCGGCGGCTGTTCGCGCTGGGAATCGCGGTGCTTACCTGGGCGCAACTAGCCGCGCATGGCTGGCCCTGGTGGGCATGGCTGCCGGCGGTTATTCTGGCGATGATGGCTGGCTATCTGGTAATGATACTGATAACATACGCCTATCAGAAGAGCACTTATCAAATCCGCGCTCGCCTCACTAAGCAGCGATTGCACGCCTCCCCGGACGATACCACGGCTATTGACCCACCCGCAAGCCTACCCTAGCGAAATTTCAGGAGAGATAAGAAATGCCCCACCCCCTACCATTGGATACTTCCGAGCAACTTTATCAGCGGGCCGTGCAATTGATTCCGGGTGGCTCGCAAACTATGAGCAAGCGGCCTGAGGTTATGCAAGTGGCGGCTGACCTAGTGATAACTGTGACCTACGGTGGCGAGTGCCTGTCCCTGGCCACATTGGTGGCGTGTCTGAAAGAGTATCAAGACAAGCCAGATGCAGGTGGCGAGTCAGTGGACGAGGACAGCCGCTCACGCTTCCAGCGAAGCAGCTCGAGCACTGGAGGTTCGTTCTGGCCATCTGGGATGATTGGTGCGTCGTCATGGTTGATGGCGACAGCGTCAACGTCATGCCGGCCGATCTCCCAAGCCTCCCGCACGTGCAACTGGCGCTTGAGCAGGTGATGATCGGGGATAACCTGGGGTTCAGACATTTGATGTTTCACGATAGCGGGGGCGAGGAAGTAGGCGCCGAATATCCCGTAGCTCCGAAGAAACATTTCCAGATTTTGGTCGGATACCGGCTCCATCGTATTGACACGGCTGACGAAGCCAGTGTACCGCAGATCCGGCTGCGAGAATACAACATCGGGATTTGAGCCAATGACGACGCTGTATGAATGCGGTTTCGTCTTATCTATGCCACGCACGATGGCGATCCGGAGCCGTTCCTCCTCGTCGCGGATCCCCAACTCGCTACGCCACTGGGCGAATATCTGGTCGGCCGCCTCGGCATTCTCGAAGATGGGCGCGAGGACAGGGGGGGCCGATCCGTCGAGGGATACGATGAAGGCGGTCCCCCACCACTCTGCCTGATCCCAGAGCGTTTCCCGTATGAGAGAGATGATCTGGATCTGAGTGTGTTTCGTACGCACCTGATCGAGTACACCCGGAGGTGGCTCTCCCTCACCAGGCGTGGGTGTCGAGCGTTCAGCGTCTGGAGGCCGCTTCTCAGCGCGCGCATCGTCCGCGTCCCATGCCTTCCAGCGCCTGAGTCGGTACTCTTGAGCCTGCGGCTCAGACCAATCTGATATCCGGGCTTTGGGCTCATACCCCAGTACGTTGCCCACAGTGACGAAGCTGCCCGTAAAACCGATGGAGCGCTCGAGCGCGAGTTCCTCGTGGAACAGCCTCTGGAAGAGCTGCTCGGGGTCGTCGATGACCAGTATTCTCGCGATAATGGTCGTTAGAAGTTCGAAGAGCTTCTCCTGGATCTCGCCCTGGTCCTCAAGTAACATGCTGTGGGGGTCGAATTCAGCGCAAGAAATGACCATGTGAGGCCTGCCAGTGCGGTCCTGGAGTTCGAATTCAAACGGCTGCT
>JAUWJN010000148.1 GCA_030607655.1 bacterium | reverse complement strand
GGCAATTCGGGCCGGCGACTCGCCCCTGAGTGGTCGTGTCGGGCTGGTTATCCCCGCCGGGCAGAGACTGGGAATCTGCACTTCGTCCGGCACGGTGGGGCCTTCTGTAAGTATGGGTCGGGCGCAGGCGGCAGTTGTAGCGGCCAAGGATGCCACCTTTGCCGACGCCGCGGCCACTGCTCTGGGTAATAGAGTTAGAAGTCCGGAGGACTGTGAAGCAGCTATTGAATGGGTGCAGCAGCTAGCGGGGGTGCGCGGGGCCGTAGTTGTCTGTGACGCGACCCTGGCGACCTGGGGAGAATTTGAACTCCAGCCGCTGACCCGCGCGCCGACTTGACGAAGGTGCGAAGCTATCGCGGCGGCCTCGTCGCTTGACGCCCCATATCGCAAGTGATATACTTTTGTATAGTCATAGTAACAAGCCGAAGACGATCTATCAAAGGAACCGGGGGAGCTATCGGCTGAGAAAGCGGCTCGGCTGCTGACCCTGTGAACCTGATCCGGGTAATGCCGGCGTAGGGAAGTGTTCCGAGGAGTAATACTTCTCAGTCGGCCTGGGAGCAGGCTGACTGCAGCGCTGGCAGACCTGTCGGCAAGGAGGTCTGCTTTATCGTGTCTACCAAGATTGATGCAACCAGAATAACCAGCCTTATAGTTAGCAGTTTCGCTGAAGACTTTCTGGCGGATGTTAAGTTAGATGTAGCTATAGTTGGCGCGGGGCCGGCGGGTCTGACGGCGGCTCGCCTCGTGGCCTCCCAGGGATACAAGGTAGCAGTATTCGAGCGCAACCTGCACGTGGGAGGCGGAATATGGGGTGGCGGGATGCTCTTCCCGCGACTGGTCGTCCAGGAAGAGGCGAAAGCCCTGCTCGAGGAGGTAGGGATCAGCCTCAAGGCTTGTGGCGAAGGCTACTATGTGGCCGATTCGGTGGAAACCGTTAGCAAATCCGCCGCCGCTGCAATTGATGCGGGCGCGCATATGTGGGTAGGGATGACGGTGGAGGACGTGATGATTGATGACCAGCAGCGGGTGTGTGGAGTAGTGCTGAACTGGGGAGCGGTGCAAAAAGCGCAACTGCATGTGGACCCCCTGGCGGTGCAGGCGCGCGTAGTGATTGATGCTACCGGCCACGACTGCGATGTGCTGAGAACAATTGAGCGCAAGATTCCGGGGGCGCGGCTGGATACACCTACTGGCGGGGTGGTGGGAGAGCGCCCTATGAATGCCGCCCTGGCGGAAGCGCAAATAGCAGAGCTGACCAGAGAAGTCTATCCCGGGGTTATTGCCGCCGGTATGGCGGTCAATGCAGCCACCGGCGCTCCTCGTATGGGACCCATATTTGGGGGGATGTTCCTGTCTGGTCAACGCGCCGCGCAGATCGCCGCGCAGATGCTGAGCCCATAGGCTCCTGTGTTGGGGGAGTGGCCGCCGTTGCCGTTGTAGGAGCGACATTATTGTCGCGACTGGCGTTTGCACGGACAGGAGGTGAAACTGTGACCACTGGTAACATTGTGCCCAGCATCGAGCATTTAATCGGCAATACTCCGTTAGTCCGCCTCAATCGGGTAACTAAGGGCGCTAAGGCCACGGTGTTGGCGAAATTGGAGGCCTTCAATCCCGGGGGCAGTGTCAAAGATAGAATTGGCTGGGCGATGATAGAGGCGGCGGAGCATGAGGGGTTGATTCAGCCGGGGCGGACTACTTTGGTGGAGCCGACCAGTGGTAACACCGGCATCGGGCTAGCATTGGTGGCGGCGGTTCGGGGGTACTCGTTGGTATTGACTATGCCGGAGTCAATGAGTATAGAACGACGGCGGCTGCTGCAAGCGTATGGCGCGGAGATAGTGCTAACCTCAGCCCAAGGAGGAATGAGTGAGGCGGTGCGTAAAGCTGAGGAGTTAGTGGCGCAGATTCCGAACGCCTTTATGCCTCAACAATTCAAGAATCCAGCCAATCCGCAAATCCATCAGGAGACTACGGCCGAGGAGATATGGCGGGCTACCGCCGGGAATATAGATATATTCGTGGCCGGCGTCGGCACTGGCGGTACTATCACAGGCGTCGCCCGGGCGCTCAAGCCGCGCCAGCCTGAGCTGCAGGTTGTAGCAGTAGAGCCCGCCAGCTCGCCAGTGCTATCGGGCGGCCCGCCGAGCCCGCACCAGATTCAGGGCATTGGGGCCGGCTTCGTCCCGGAGGTGCTGGATACTGAGCTACTTGATGAGATAGTCCAGGTGGCCGACCAAGATGCAGCCCAGATGACTCGCCGGTTAGTAGCGGAAGAGGGAATACTGGGCGGCATATCTTCCGGAGCAGCGGCTTGGGCCGCCATCCATGTCGCGAGCCGGCCGGCTAGCCGGGGCAAGACAGTAGTAGTGATATTTCCGGATACCGGTGAGCGGTATCTTTCCGGAGATGTCCTCTCGCGTAGTCCAGGTTCTTAACCTGCGCGGGTCGGGGAGGCGGGGTTGGAGAACCCCGCCTACGCGTCGAGGTGTAGGTGAGGACAGCGATACAAGGAGGTAACCATATTGCCTAAGACCTACGAGGAGATAAATGAAAAGATCAAAACCGGCCAAGTAGTAGTAGTGACGGCCGAAGAGATGATTGATATTGTGGAGGAGGAAGGGCCAGCGAAGGCGGCCCAGAAGGTTGACGTGGTGACGACCGGTACTTTCGGGCCGATGTGCTCGTCGGGAGCGTTCCTCAACTTCGGGCACGCTAATCCCCGTATGAGCGTATCCAAGGCGTGGCTGAACGATGTGTCGGCCTATGCCGGTCTGGCAGCGGTTGACCTGTACATCGGGGCGACCGAAGTGGCCGAGCATGACCCCCTTAACCGCGACCATCCGGGGGAGTTCCGCTACGGCGGCGGGCATGTCATCCAGGAGTTGATTGCGGGCCAGGATGTGCGCTTGCAGGCTATTTCCTACGGCACGGACTGCTACCCGCGCCCGGAACTGGACACGTGGCTAAACATCGCTGACCTCAACGAGTGCTTCCTGTGCAACCCGCGCAATGCCTATCAGAACTACAATGTGGCGGTGAATCTAGCCCCGGAGGGGGATCTGTACACCTATATGGGGGTGTTGAAGGCGGACCTAGGCAATGCCAACTATTGCTCAGCGGCGCAACTCAGCCCGCTGATGAACGACCCGTACTACCGAACTATCGGCATCGGCACCCGTATTTTTCTGGGTGGCGCTCAGGGATATGTGTTCTGGCCGGGTACGCAGCACGACCCGACCGTGGCCCGTACCGAGAAGGGCTTGCCCAAAGGTGGGGCCGCGACCCTGGCGACGGTGGGTGATATGAAGCAGATGAACCCGGAATGGGTAGTGGGGGTGAGTATGTACGGCTACGGCGTCTCTCTGCAATTGGGCCTGGGGGGGGCCATTCCGGTACTGGATGAAGACATGGCCCGCTTCACAGCGGTCAAAGACGAGGATATCGTCGCGCCGATTGTAGATTACAGCCATAACTACCCCAACAATGAAGGCGAGCCAGTGGGTTATGTCAGCTACCAGGAACTGAAGAGCGGCCAGATATCGGTCAACGGTAAACAGGTGCCCACCGGGTCACTATCCAGCTATCCGAAGGCCCGCGAGATTGCCGAAATCCTGAAGGAATGGATTAAGGGCGGACAGTTCCTGGTCAGTGAGCCGGTCCAACTACTGCCCTCAGCGGACTCAGGGCAGACGTTTAAGCCGCTGATTGAGCGACCTGTACAAGGGGAGGTGGTCTAGATGGCAACTCGTCGCGTAGTATTCCACTACCCGCGACATCTAATTGATGTACCGGTGGTTTCGCAAATAGTGCGGGCATACAACGTAGAGTTAAATATCCTGCGGGCCAACATCACGCCCCAATCCGAGGGTCTGATGGTGCTGGGATTGGCGGGCAGCGCGGAGGATTTGGATAAGGCGTTGGCCTAGGTCCAGGAGCAGGGCGTAGAGGTCCAGCCGCTGGACAGGGACGTGGTGCGCAACGACGACAAGTGCACTCACTGCGGGGCCTGTGTGACTATCTGTCCTACCGCCGCCCTGTACAAAGACCCACAGACCCAGGAGGTGTACTTTGACTCGGACAAGTGCATCGCCTGCGACCTGTGCGTCCCCGCCTGCCCGCCACGGGCGATGGAAGTGAAGTTATGAGGGGAGTCGCCAGATGATGGTGTAGAAAGACCTCCGCCTGCGAGCGGAGATCTTTTCTTCACAAAGGAAATCTTGTGCCGAGGGAGAAATAGACCAGTGACTCCATCTGACGTCAACTAGCCTTAATCACCGGAAGGAGATGGTAGGAGATGAAACATAGCTTCATAGTCGTGCTGCTGATAGGGCTTGCTTTTTCCGCTGCCCCGTGCTTGGGCCAGGATTCCCTGTTGAGATTTGATTTTGAGCAGGACGAGGGGAACTGGACTACCCTAGACCCTCAGGGTCAACTGGGGCTAACTTGGGTGCCCGAAAATGTCTACAAGGGGACCGGTGCCTTAGAGTTGAAATATACTCAAGCTCAGCAGGCTCCGGGGGAGGGGGAGGGGATAGCCGGAGCGATGATGGTGCCTATTGAGATGGGGCTTCCCGGCCTGCAGACTCTGGAGCTAGCCCTGAAGACCACCGCCTCAGTGCCGCTATTGCTGGCTCTGGCGGAGACCGATGAGTCCAACTATCTGTGTATGGTCTTCTGTACCGCCGGCCAGTGGCATCCCATTACTTTAAGCGTGGATGACTTCACATTGGATGAGAACAGCTTCGATGAGAATGGGCGACTGGACCCGGAGCTAATCAAGAGCCTGGCGTTGGTTGATATTTCGTTCTTTCTCCGAGGTATGGCTCAGGCAAAGATACCCATATATTCGGAGCCGGCGGCGCCTGAGACTACGATATGGCTGGATGAGGTCAATCTGCGTACCGTGCCGCTCAGCGACGAGACCAGTGGCTTGCCCCCTGAGGATGGGGAAGCGGTAGTAATAGACACCTGTGACCGTCCCACTTTCAAATGGCTGGCTCTGGGCGGAAGAGACATCCGCCTGAGTCATAATACAGAGAATGCCGCGGCCGGCGGCTGCTACCGGGTTGACTATTCGGTCCCGGTGGGCACTATATTTGGCTTGTTGCGGTCCATCAAAGTCGGCAGCCTGGCCGGCACCAGGCGCCTCGAACTCTCGATTAAGAGTTCTGTGGACGTTAGCTTCCTGCTCACCCTCGAAGAGAGTGATAAGTCTCGCTACTCAATGCAAGTGCCTGTTGGCGGCATGCAGCCGTGGCAGCGCCTGATGATTAACTACACGCAATTGCGACTGGGTGATGACAGCCAGGATGAGAACGGCCAGCTTGACCCTGACCAAATAAAATCAGTCGCCCTGGTTGACCTCAGTGCCTTGACAACGTTCCAAGACAGCCAGAATACTCTGTGGTTAGATGACGTGATAGCGGTCAAATGAGACTGCGAATAGCTTTGCAGGCGTAGGTAAGCACACTTCCCAACAATTGTCTGTCTCAGGAGCGTTGACTAATGATGCCTATTAACCTGGGTGTATTTGTCTCTGGCCGCGGGACAAATCTGCAATCCATAATTGATGCCTGTGAGGCGGGCAAGATTGATGCGACGGTGGCGGTGGTCATCAGCGATCAGGCTGATGCCTATGGCCTGGAGCGGGCCCGTAAGCACAATACCCCCGCCATTTATACCCCGGTGGGCAAGAACAATACTCCCGAATATGATGAGGCTGACCGCAAGCAACTTGAAATCCTACGGGAGCACCAGGTAGACCTGGTGTGCCTGGCTGGATATATGCGTCGGGTGGGGCCGGCGGTGTTGTCCGCTTATTCAGAGTCGATTTTGAATATTCATCCGGCCCTGCTGCCCTCCTTTCCAGGGACCCATGGCCAGGAAGACGCGGCTAATTACGGAGTTAGAGTATCCGGGTGCACCGTACATTTTGCCTGGCCTAAATTTGACACCGGGCCAATCATTATTCAGGCGGCAGTGCCGGTGCTACCTGGCGATGACGGTGACAGCCTGACAGCGCGTATCCTGCGCCAGGAGCACAAGATATATCCCCAGGCGATTCAATGGTTTGCGCAGGGCCGATTGCAGATAGAGGGCCGCTGCGTCAAAGTCAAAGACGCTCCCCCGCCCACGATTACCGAGGCCATAATAAGCCCGGGTTTGGACCTTTAGGCTTCGGGTCTGCGCAAGGTCTTCTCTCGCTCTTTGGCCGAGGATGTGGCTCAGCGCAGCCCACGGCCAATGCTGCTGGTCCGCGGCAGCCAGTGAGCCAACCCGTAACGGACCATAGAATCCTCGATTTTTCCCTGTAACCCGTCGGCGTGGGGAGGAATTGGTGTGGCGATTGAACAATCCCGCAATAAGTACGAGGTGATATCAACGTCCCCAAACATAGGAGCCCCCCATTATGAGCGTATCGGACAACTATCTAGACACGATCAAGCTTTGCTGCACGACCTTTGCCCAGTCAGCTACCGGGGAGGCCTTGACGCGCTGAGCAAAGAATGTTATAGCCAGACAGGTAATGAATCCAACACCGGAAACATAGACAGTATGAGGAGGTCAGGATGAGACCAGTTGCCCTTGTAACCGGGGCCTCAAGCGGCATTGGGAGGGGGATTGCGGGGGGCCTGGCCGAGATGGGGCATAATGTAGTCATCAACTTCGTGCCGCCGGTTGAGCTCGCTGAGGAGACGCGCTCTC
>JAUWJN010000116.1 GCA_030607655.1 bacterium | reverse complement strand
CCGCAGGCCGCGTTGACCTCAGCCCCCTTGCTATGGCGGACACTAACATTCAGCCCTTGCGTCCGCAGTCGCCGAGTGAAAGCCGCAATCCGCGTGGAGCTGGGTGGCCTCAGCGCGGCGTGTGGCACCGGATTGAAGGGGACTATGTTCAGATGATGGCGCAGCGGTCTGAGTAACGCAACCAGGCGGTCGGCATCCGCGAAGAAGTCGTTAACCCCTTTCATAAGCACGTAGGCAAAGGTAACTGGTTGGCCCCGACTAACCTCAGTGAAGTACTGGCTCGCTTCAATTAGCTCGCTGAGACTCCAGCGCGCCACTCCTGGCATCAACTCAGCCCGCTGCCGGTCGGTGGAGGCATTGAGGGATACGGCCAGCTCGACGCCCAGTCGCAGGTCGGCCAGGCGGCGAATACCGGGAACTACACCGGCGGTAGAAACTGTTATCCGCTGCGGCGAGAGGCCCAGAGCGCGGGGATCGGTAAACCGGTCAATGGCAGCGGCGACGCTGTCCAGATTCAACAACGGCTCGCCGATGCCCATAAAGACCAGGTTGCGTGGCCGGCCCGTCTGGCGCTGCACGGCCAGTGCCTGGGCAATGATTTCACCAGCGGTCAGGTTCCGCTGCAGGCCACCTAACGCCGATGCGCAAAACACGCACCCCATCGCGCAGCCCACCTGGCTGGACAGACAAGAAGTATGACCGGGGACCATCTGGATGCTGGCGCACTCAATCTGTGCCTCGTCGGCATAGCCGAGCAAATACTTGGTCGCTTCGGAACCGGTAGCCACTTGCAGTATCTGGGGCGAGTCCAACTCAAATTCAGCCGCCAAGACCTCGCGCAGCTCGGTGGGGATATTGGTCATCTGCGCGAAACTGCCCACCGCGTGGCGATAGACCCATTCAAAGATCTGGGCAGTGCGGTAGCCGGGCTGGTGCTGCTCCGCCAGCCATTGGCTCAATTCCTCGTAGTCCAGTTCATAAAATAATCGCATAATAGCGCTAGCCTCGGTAGTTTATTGTAACATAAACTGGAGTCAATTCATAACGGGGCGGTTCACAAGCTACATGCCTCTTGCTACCAGAGCCGCTTGCCCTGTATACTTAGGATAGTGAGAATAATTCGGGAAAGGTGTCCCCTGACTTGATTGTAGGTATCGGCACTGACATAGTCCGTGTGGAGCGAATCGCTCGGCTGCGCGAGAAATACGGCCAGCGCTTCCTGGACAAAGTGTTTACTCCCGCTGAGCAGGAATGGTGCGCTAACCATGACCGGCCGGCTGAGCGGCTAGCGGTCCGTTTTGCGGCCAAGGAAGCGATGATGAAAGCGCTGGGGACGGGCTGGTCGCGAGGCATACTGTTCCAGGATATTGAAGTTGACGCTGATAATCGCAGCCGTCCGCGCCTTCGCCTTCACCGATATGCGGCGCAGTTCGCTCAGCAGCAGAAGATCACGAGCATACACCTGTCACTTACCCACGAGGAGGAGTATGCGGTTGCGTTCGTAGTTTTGGAGACAAATACCGATAATCTTGAGGCGCGCCCCTAATTGCCGGGGCATTTTACCGTGATGCGACTGGTAGACCGATACATCCTTCGGCACCTCATCCTCCCCTTTACCATTGGTGTACTGATTTTCGTGGTAATCCTGGTGGGCGACGAGGCCCGCAAGCTGGGTGCCGCTGTCCTGGGGCTGCGCGTCCCACCGCAGTTAATCGCTCTGTATCTACTGTATTGTACGCCGCAGGCTCTGGTCTGGTCGCTGCCAGTGGGCACGCTGGTCGGGGTGGCGATGACTGCGACTGCCCTGGCCCGCAACGGCGAGACAGTAGCCATGCGCGCCGGTGGGGCCAGCTTTCTGCGCGTGTGTGTGATTTTCCTCGTCGTCGGGCTGGTGGGCAGCGGGATTGCCTTCGGCGTAAGTGAATGGGTGGTGCCCTCCTCCACCGAAGCCGCTCGCCGCGTCTTCGAGCAGATTACCCACACCCAACCTGTCGTCCGCGAGGAGTATAATCAGTTCTTCCGGGACGAGGCAGGGCGGATATTTTACGTGCGGCATATGAGTGCCGACACCAACCAGCTCTCCGAAATAATGATATGGCAAGAAGATAGTACGGGCCGGTTGGTATCTATCACCGTCGCTCGTCGCGCCATCCTCCAGGGGCGGATATGGGTTCTGGAAGAAGGGTGGACTGTCTACCTGGATGGGGAAGGTGAACCGATACGTCAGGAGCAATTTGCCCGCCAGCCCATAAGGCTGCACCAGGCCATCCAGAAATACTATGCCGATAAGCGTACCCCCCTTGAGATGACTACCAGCGAGTTGGATGAACTGGCCCGGGCCCTGGAAAGAACCGGCCGCCCCACCCATCAGTTGCGAGTCTACTGGCACTTTAAGTATGCCATACCAGGTGCCTGTCTGGTATTTGCCCTCATCGCCGCGCCCCTCGGCGACCGCTACGCCTATCTGGGCAGCTTCGCCGGCATCGTCATCGCCATAATCCTGGTGTTCTTGTACAATGGGGTACGGTCGTGGGGGCTGGCCTTCGGATTGGCCGGCACTCTCCCCCCTGGTCTAGCCGCCTGGGCCCAGAATATTATCTTTGGCGCCGTGGGCCTGTATCTGATGGGGAAAAGACGATAACGGACAGGGGATAGGGAAGCAGGGGACGGCATTCCTGTTGTGACTAACATTGTGGTATAAGGCTGGGCGCTGTGTAACGGATTATAATGCCTCACCCCTAGCCCCTCTCCTTCCAGGAGAGGGGAATGAAGGAGGGGTTGGAATCTGAGTTCGTCGCAGGCAGTTGAGCTGCAAGTATGGCTGATATTGCATTCTTCTCTCTCTGGCACGGCTTGTCCGCCGAAGCTGCTTTAGCAGCGAAGGCGGAAGAGTCGCCGGCGCGCCAAAGGCGCTATGGCGACGGCGCGGGGCCGGGGGAACTGCTTGTGAAAGGGCTGAATCCATTCCCCCCTCTCCCACAGGGAGAGGGGCCGGGGGTGAGGTAGTCTGTAGGGCCCCAACTTCTGCAAACCAATCATCTGTATGAGTAAACTCGAGCCAACAACTGAGAACCGGACCAATGATGCGCTGCCGCGGCGCTGGGTAGCCGTCGCGGTAGGGCTGGCCGTAGCGATTTCGCTGGCCGCCGCTTATTACCGGATTCCAGGACTGGATGAGCGGCCGGGGACATTGCTGGACGCAAGCCTCCAACGATTGTACGCCACTAACCGTGACATTCTGGATATTGTCCACTACGCCCAAAAAGCTACCCGAGCCGACCTGGCGCGCTGGTGGACGGGCACGTGGATTCAGCAAAACTCCTTCTACTACCGGCCCCTGTCCAGTATGCTGATCTACGCGGAATACCGGCTGTGGGGGCGGGACTTTGCTAAGTATTGCCTGGTTTCGTGGCTAGTTCACGGGCTGAACGCCGGCCTGCTGTTCTTATTAGTGTACCGCTTGACCAGTCACCAGGGCTGGCGGCGGTCGGTCGGTATTGCCCTGCTGGCCGTAGTCATATTCAACTTCCGGCGGGGCCCGGTGGGACCCGGGTGGATACCGGCGCGCGTGGTCGCCGGAGAGATGCCCTACTGGCCCGCCCAAACTGACATATTTTCGTTATGGCTTGCTCTGGGAAGCTTACTGGCCCTGGATATGCACATCGCCCGCAGGAGCAAGGGATGGTTTGTCGCTGCCGCGGCATTGTTTGTGGCCGCATTGCTATTCAAGGAGATGGCACTGGCGCTGGTGTTTATGGCTCCGTTGCTGGTTTGGTATCGGCGGCGGAAGACTCCCCGGCTGGTGGCAGGAGTATTCGCCGGTCTGGGCGTGGTGTTGCTGATAGTGCGGCATTTTGCACTGCCGATGGCTTGGAATCCCCAATTCAGGGGACTGGGACATCTGCTCCTCAAGATAGCCTGGTATTTGGATGAGCCGCTGTTGAGATACATAGGGGCTGGTTACTACTGGATTGTGCCGGCGGGCGTGGGGGTTATAGCAATAATATACTTGGTCGCCCGCTACTGCCGAGACGTGGTTTCCAGTATGATCTGGACGATTCTCGGGGTAGTCCTGTGGTGCTTGTTGAGGGCGCAGCTAGTCGGGGGGAATTTCGCCCTGACGGTGATAGCAGATCAAGCGGCAGGCGTCGGGCTTATGATACTGCTTTGTGGGGGGGCAGTGGTTCTCTTCAGAAGCCATAGCCCGCTAGCCTGGAGCCTGGCGGGCCTGGTGGCCGCCGTACATCTGCCCATCCTGCATGTCAGCGGGCCCCATTATCTGTATTGGCCCGCCGCCTTTTGGGGAGCGCTCAATGCGGTCCTGGCTGCTGGGGCCTATGACCAGTGGTGCGCGCTGCGAGCAACGCTGCCTACCGAATTGGCAAAGGAGGAAGAAGGGCCCGGGCCGGAGAACAAAGCATAGTCCTACCGGGACAAACTGCCATGACTGAAGAAAAGAGCAACCAATGGCAATAACCGTAGTAGTCGGAGCACAATGGGGCGATGAGGGCAAAGGCAAGATTACTGATATTCTGGCCGAGGACGCGGACCTGGTCGTCCGCTATCAGGGCGGAAATAATGCCGGCCATACGGTGGTAATCGGCGATGAGGAGTTTAAGCTGCACCTGATACCCTCGGGTATTCTGCATCCAGATTGCACCTGTATAATGGCGGACGGGACTGTGGTTGACCCGGAGGTGTTGGCTGAGGAAATCAAATGTTTGCAGGAACGTGGCTATTCCTGCGACAACCTGCGTGTAAGTTGCAATGCTCACGTGATAATGCCTTACCATCGGCTGCTGGATGGACTGGCTGAGGAGGCGCGGGGTGGTAAGAGTATCGGCACCACGCGGCGGGGCATCGGGCCGGCTTATACTGATAAAACCGCGCGGATGCCCCAACCAGTAAGGTTCGGCGACCTGGCCGATGGTCAAAAGTTGCGCGGGCTTATAGCTGATCAGTTGGCTCAGAAGAATGTCATTATTCAGCAGTTGTACCAGCATCCGCCGCTAAACCCCCACGAGGTGTTTGAAGAGGTGTGGGCCTCAGCCCAGCTAGTGAGCAAATATGCGGCTGATACTCACAAGATAGTCCAGGGCAGTGCGCAAGCGGGGGAACAGATTATTCTTGAGGGTGCTCAGGGGACCTTCCTGGACCTGGACTACGGGACCTATCCGTTCGTCACCTCCTCCCATCCGGTGGCCGGCGGCGCCTGTTTGGGTACGGGCGTTGGGCCGACCGCTATTGACCAGGTTACTCTGGTATGCAAGGCCTATACTACCCGGGTGGGCGCGGGCATATTGCCCACTGAAGCCCCGGATGAAGCAGCCCAGGAGCTGCGCGACCGTGGTTGCGAGTATGGTACTACCACCGGCCGGCCGCGGCGGTGTGGGTGGCTGGATGGAGTGGTGTTGCACAGCGCCGCCATGATAAACGGCGCTACCTCGGTAGCTCTGACGCAGCTGGATGTGCTGGATACTCTGGCGAAGATTCCGGTGTGCATCGGTTACGAGATTGAGGGAGTGCTACTAGATACAGTTCCCGCTTGGGCGGAAGAGTTGGTCAAGGTCCGGCCCGTCTATGAGGAATTAGCCGGCTGGCAGCAGCCGTTGGGAGAAGCGCGAGAGTGGACCCAGTTGCCACCGGCTGCCCGGGCCTATGTGGAGAGGGTTGCTGAGATAGCAGGAGTACCCGTAGGTATGATTTCAGTAGGCCCCAGCCGTGAGCAGACTATCATTGTTGACTGAGAAGTTATGACCCCCAAAGAACGCGTACTCGCCGTGTTGCACGGCGAGAGGCCTGACCGCATTCCCTTTACCTGCTACGCTGGTCTTCTACCGCGAGGGCAGCTCGAACTGCGCTTGTGCAACGAAGGCCTGGCTCTGATTAACCATTGCCAGGTGTTCGCGACTGAGCGGCCTCATGTTGAGGTTGAATGCCACGAGTATTCCGAAAATGGCGGCTCATTCCTACGCGAGACCTTCCGCACGCCGGTTGGCGAGGTGTGGCAGACCTGGCGGACTGGTGGCGCCTATGGATCGCGACGGCTGAGAGAATACCTCATTAAGCAGCCCGAGGACTACCAGGTGGTAAAGTTTATGGTGCGCGATGAGGTCTACACGCCGACTTATGACGAGTTCCTCACTGCCCAGGACAACCTCGGCGAGGCGGGCGTAGTTTTCGGCGGATGGCTCCCGCGCTCACCACTGACCTATATGTTGTGGGAACTGCTGAGCCATGAGCAGTTCGCCGTTGATTATTACGAACGGCCCGATGAGTTCCTCAGTCTCCACGAGACAATTGCCGAGCGGCGCCGCGAGCAATTCGCGATTGCCGCCGCCAGCCCCGCCCTGGTGTTGCATATGGGTGATAACATTACCGCCGATATGATCGGCCGGGAGCGCTTTGCGCGCTACTGTGTGCCCTGTTACAATGAATTTGCCGCCTATTTGCACCCGGAGGGCAAACTCCTCGCTGTGCATATGGATGGGCTAACCAGGGTCCTGGCCGACGCGGTAGCCGCCTCCGATGTGGACATTGTGGAGGCCTTCTGTGCGGTCCCTGATGGCGACCTGGAACTGGCTGAGGCGCGCCGGGTATGGGCGGAGAAAATTATCTGGACTAACTATCCTTCGCCGGTGCACTTGTGGCCACCTGATAAGATTGAGGCCTACACCAGACAGATACTGCACGACATTGCCCCCGGCGACCGTTTCCTGGTGGGAATTACTGAGAACGTCCCTGAAGATGTGGCGCAGATCAGTCTGCCCATCATCTCGCGGGTGTTGAAAAAAGAAGGAGCTTTACCACTGTCTGCACAATAATCGTGAACGTCCAGTTGAGTTGATCAGCAAAATGCGACAAAGGAGAATAGACAATGAGTGAGACAATTCGGGTTGCTTTCGTCGGGGCTGGTAGCCATGCTACTAGTAGCCTCTATCCCCAATTTCGCCACGTTCCTGATCTGGATTTGGTGGCCGTTTGCGACCTGGTAAGGAAGAAGGCCGAACATAACGCCCGTTGGTTTGGGGGGCGCCGGGTGTACACTGATGTGGGGGAGATGCTGGCTAATGAGGAGCTGGATGGTGTCTACATCTGTGGGTTGCCGGATATGATGGATGAGGTCGGGCTGCAAGTGCTGGAGGCCGGCTTGCCCATCTTCGTAGAGAAGCCGTCGGCAATTGACGTTCCCCAGGCCAGGGAATTAGCCCAGGCCGCTGACGATAAGGGTCTGTGGGGCATGGTAGCCTTTATGATGCGCTTCGCCCCGGCCCATGTAATGGCCCGCGAGATTATAACCAGCCCCGACTTCGGCGGTCTGCAGATGATGGAGACTCGCTTCACGGAGGGGCCGTATCCACAGTGGGCGGGCATTGAAGACACCTTGCTGGCTTTTCTTACCGGCCAACTCTGTCATAT
>JAUWJN010000051.1 GCA_030607655.1 bacterium | reverse complement strand
GAAGGCTTTGCGGGTGGCGTAGCGCTGGCCGTGGACGGCAATCCCTTCTATGGGCTAATTGACCCGTACTGGGGCGGGGCGACGGCGGTGGCCGAGGCGATGCGCAATGTGGCGGCGGTGGGGGCCCAGCCGGCGGCGCTCACCGACTGCCTCAACTTCGGCAACCCGGAAAAGCCCCCGGCTTTCTGGGAGTTCCGCGAAGCCGTCCGCGGACTGGCCGATGCGGCCAATAACATCCACCTGAAAGACTACCCAGACAGCCCCACCCCTGTCATCTCGGGCAATGTCAGCTTCTACAACGAGGCGGCCACCGGCCGGGCGGTAGCGCCCTCGCCCATAATTGCCTGCGTGGGCATTATGGACGACTACTCCAAGGCGGTGACTATGCAGCTCAAGGCGGCGGGCAATTCCATTTATCTGATCGGCCCGCGAGACGATGAGCTGGGCGGCTCGGCGTATTATCAGGCTTTGGAGTTGGGGTTGAGCCGCAATGTGCCGCACATTGACTGGGAGCAAGAGCAGGGGATGATTTGGGGTGTCCTGGATGCCATTGGCTGGGGCTATGTTGCAGCGTGCCAGGATATTTCTGATGGTGGGCTGGCAGTAGCGTTGGCGGAGATGACTCTGGGCGGCTTCGCCCGTGGCGAGCTGGGCGCCAGCATTACGCTCACTGAGGAACAACTCAACGACCTGAGGCCGGACAAGTGGCTGTTCAGCGAATCCTCGGGCTTCGTGATGGAGGTTCACGCTGGCTACGAAGAAGCCGTTGAGGAACTCTTCGCCACTCAGGGCCTCTGGGCCATCAAGCTAGGCGAGGTAACCGCCGCCCCCCAATTTTCAGTTACGATAGGGGAGAAGCCCCTCATTAGCCTGGACCTCTCGGCCCTCCGGGACGCTTGGACAACCGGCTTGGCGGAAGTGCTGAGGTAGGAGTCATCATAGGCAGAAGGAGAATGGCAAAATGCCCATAGTAACTATTCAGGCCCGGGCGCTGCCCGTAGAGAAAAAGCGAGACCTGGTGGCGAAGGTAACTGACGTGGTTGAGGAGACCTACGAGCTGCCCCGCGAAGCCATAACCGTGCTGATCCAGGAATACCCCGCGGAAAACATTGGGGTGGCCGGGCAGTTGATATCAGATCGGTAGAGCGGGGCCCTTGGAGTTTGCTCTCAGTGTCGGAAAAGCCTGGCTGCCTCGACCCCAGTATATGACGATTGTAGAAGGGGCATCTCTGGCCCGGCTCTAGTATGTGACTATTGTGGGAGGGTCCCCTTGCTGAGCTTGCCGAAGAGCCGTTCGGAGGGGCCGTGTCGAGCATAGCGAGGCCGGCCCACTTGCCGTTATCTGCATTTCTGTCCACTGGCCACTCGGACCTGCGACAGCGCGACATGCCCGGAGCTACTACTCCTGATGGCTGCGGCGCCCGCCGGCCAGTCCCGCGAAGACTGCCACAAAAAGGGCGACCTTGAACGCTGTCCACCAGGATATGGTCCCGGCTATCAGGCCCTGCTGAACCGCACCGGGGAAAAGGTCGGGAATCGTCCACGCCCACAACAGCTTCACCACCAATAGCATTATCACCACGGCTACGGCGATGATAGCGAAAATCCCCGGCACAAACACCATGCACCATGTCTTGTTCATTAGTGTGTTTCTCCTTTCATACCCGTCTCGCCAAGGGCAAATAATCCACACTATAGTATAGAGCAAGCCGCTCCTTTCATCAATGTCCGCGGGGATGAAGTCTGCGGCGTACGGGCGAACGCGTTGGCGGCGGTGCCAGGCGATTGATCGTCTCACTGAGTAGGATCACTGCGGAACGAAAAGCGAGAGCCCCCGGGTGATTTCCCCTGGGGCCCTGTACTTCTCTGAACGCGGGTTGCGGGCATTTCATGAACTAGCGATGGCGGCGCCGGTCGCGATCGTAGTTGCGGTAATACCCCCGGTCGCTGTCGTAGCCGAAGTGGCTGCCGTAGTCTGTCTCCCACCATTCCAGGTAGCCATCGCCTAGGCGAATCCGGAATCCAGTGCGGGCTTGGCGGCGGTAGAGCGGCTGTTGCTGCCAACTGGATCGCCACTGATTGCGCCAGCCGTAATGATTGCCCTGCTGGTAGCCGTAATGGCGGCCTCGCCCCTGGGGGTTATGATGGCCGGGCGGCTGGAAGCTGTCATGATACCCGCCCCAGCCCAGCATCAGTGGAGGCGCAGTCTCTTTGTCAATCTTGGATCTATGGTCTGGTTTAGCGAATGCAGTTGTGCTGAGCAGCCCGACCAAGAGGACAGCTATCAGTATTCCGAAACCGTTCTTCATCGTGCTCACCCTTTCCGCGCCAGTCTATAGTTGTATACTATATGACGATTCTCGGAGACGGAAAGTTCGGTGGAGTGGGCAATGGGGAGACGGCCCTAGGGGCCAGAATCCCGGGCACAATCACCACCCACCATGTCTTGTTCATTAGTCTGGTTCTCCTTTGCTAAGGGTCTTGCAAATGCTAGGTAACCATCCGTGTGTGGAAACACTGTAAGCCTGGCTAGGCTACCGGGCTGGCCAAGCTGCTGAGGTAGGAGAGGCGTGCCGCGCATTAAACCAGAAAGCGTTTGTTATAGGCCCTGTTGGGGACCCTCAATCTGTGAGAGTAGCTTGTCAATTTGAGTGATACAGATCTTCGACCAATTTTCAAAGTCGTCTATGTTCCCCTTTAGCTGCGTAATGCTGAGAAACTTGCCCTCATTAATGGATTTCTCTCTTGTCACCACTGAGGGGGTGTCGAGTACCGCGATATGAACCATGCCAAGATGCACCTTGCCCACTTCATTTGTGTCATCATTTATGAGCGCCGCCAATGTGATTTGATATTGACTTTGTATCTCAATTTCCTCATTCAGCTCCCTAAGAAGCGCTTCATTGTAACCTATACCGAATAGGTTGGGATCGTCTACCGATATATGTCCCCCAATACCGATCGAATAGTCAGCCAAGAGTCTCTTCTCCGCCAGTAGTTTTCCCCTTCGGTATGCAAAGAGGCTATCCTCGTGTTTGAGAATGACGTAGGGAATTAGCTGCTTGTAAGCAGGATCGCTTTCAACATCGCTTCTTTTCTTGAATTGGTAGTTTTTCTGTTCGAGTATCACTTGCGTGTATTTTGTAGTTTCGAAGGAGAGCCCTTGAAAGTATCCAGCTTCCATTAGTAGGGCTGTCGGAAGGACCATAACACATTCTGGCAAGTCGCGTGTCTTGCTCATCATCTTACCTCTTCGCTAATAGTACCTGCAAGATTCCTGCCAAACCCACACCAAGGGCCGTCATAGCTGCAAACCCGGGCTCATTTCCGAAGAACCAATATCCTAATCCCCCGAAAAGTATAATGGTGCTTATCGGAATTAAGGTCTTGAGAAATTCTTTCTTTCGTGCCGCCTGAGCGCGTGCAGACAATTCTCTTACAAAAACGTCTAATCTGCCGGGAACCTTGTCACATGCCTTCGTTGATGGTGACCTATTTTCAAAGAAGACCATTGTGCAAAAAGGCTCACCAACCTGTAACTCTACGGTGCTTGTAGAGTGGTTAGTAATAGCTATTAGGAGCTCACCATTCCAATCAGGATCAATTGTCGTAGATACATGTGACAGGCCTCTTGAAACTTTCGATACCTTAGAGCCAATTAGTGCGGATAAGGACCTGTCTTTAGGCATTCCAATGTTTTCCAGGGTGCTAATTAGGACTGTGTCACCGGGGGTAATTGGAATTCGGCCATTCTCCTCTAATTCGAAGGGACCTCCACGGAGCGAGGATGAATAAAGCTTGCCCACTCTCAAATCATAACCAACAGGTGTCAGACAATCTTCTAAGAAAGGATAGACATGGATTGTTTCACTTCCCACCCAAGTCTTCTCAGCACATATTCTAGGCTCGAGATCAGTATCGGTTAAGAGGCACATTCCTTTCGTCTCCTTCTAATGAAGTGCCGCACCCTAATGACACCGCAGGGCAGGGATCCCCTGTCATGATAGTCCATCATCCAGTATACAGCGAGTAGGCTGTCGCGTCAAGCCAAAGCCCGCGTGGGGCGTCACTGTTCAGCGTTTCCTCAAGGTACTCAGGCCTTTGAAAAAACTCCAGCCAGCGACTCTTCTCGCGTACTCTTCGTACGCCACGCCGAATTGGGTGATGTTGAGGGCATCTTCGGTGCGGGAGGCTATCCAGAAGCAGAACGCTCCCCAGCCGCCCGATGTCCTCGGACATACCTGTACAGGTATGCGCAGAGCAGCCGATTAGCGGCTAAGTCGCGCGACTACACTCGCAAGTATTAGCACGGCACGCATATTATCTGATTCCCTGCGCTGACCTGTTTGACCTCCGGCACTTTGGCGGGCCGCGGAGCGTCTATACTTAAGGTATTTACCTGGTTGTGATATAATGTAAGCGGTGATGAATTAGTTTATGAGTATTCTTAGCCCGCTGAAGCGAATATTTGACACCAATGAGCGCGAAGTCGCGCGGCTGCGGCGGCGCGTGGAGCAGATCAATGCCCTGGAGCCGGAGATTAAGGCCCTCAACGACGAACAGCTCCGCGCCAAGGCCGGCGAATTCCGCGACCGCCTGGCCCATGGCGAGATCCTGGATGATATTCTCGACGAGGCCTTTGCGGTGGCGCGGGAGGGCGCGTGGCGCAGTATCCGCCAGCGGCCCTTTGACGTACAGGTGATGGGGGCCATCGTTCTGCACGAGGGCAAGATTGCCGAGATGAGGACCGGTGAGGGCAAAACCCTGGCCGCCACTATGCCTTTGTACCTTAATGCCCTGGCTGGCCGCGGCGCGCATCTGGTGACTACCAACGCCTTCTTGGTGCGCTGGCAGTCGGAGTGGATGGGAGAGATATACGAGTTTCTGGGACTCTCCTGTGGGTACATCCAGAAGGAGATGGAACCGGCTGAGCGCCTGGCCAATTACCGGAAGGATATTACTTATGTAGAGAACAGCGAACTGGGCTTTGATTACTTGCGCGATAATATGACCGGCCGCGCCGAGAACCTGGTGCTGCCGGACCTGTACTACGCCATCGTAGACGAGGTGGACAGCATCCTGGTTGATGAGGCCCGTACCCCGCTGATTATCTCGGGTATGCCTCAGAAGAGTGTGCAATTCTACGATGAGATTAACCGCATAACTTCCCGCCTGCGCGGGACAGAGGAGAACGAGAACAAGAAGTACAAGGAGGACCATGACGACCAGGATGATCCTGACGCCGATTACATCTACGACGAGAAGTTCCACCAGGCCGCGCTGACGGACGCGGGCCAGCAAAAAGTAGAGCGGCTGCTGGGGATTGACAACCTCTCCGACCCCCAATACCTGGACATCGCCCACCATATCAGTGCCTCCCTGAAGGCCCATACTCTGTATCACGGCGATGTGGACTATGTGGGCAAGGAGGGTGAGGTAGTAATTGTTGACGAATTCACCGGCCATCTGCAACCCGGGCGTCGTTACAGCGATGGGCTACATCAGGCGATTGAGGCCAAAGAAGGAGTACACGTCCAGGCCGCCCGCCAACGGTAGCCAGCATCACCTATCAGAACTTCTTCCGCCTGTACGAGAAGCTGGCAGGGATGACGGGCACGGCCAAGACCGAAGAGACCGAATTTGTCCAGATATACGGTATGCCGGTGGTAATCATGCCGACCAACGAGCCGGTCATTCGTGAGGACAATCCCGATGTGGTCTCCAAGACCCAGGAAGCCAAGTACCGGGGGATAGTCTCGGAGATTCTGAATATGTACGTGCGTGAGCAGCCGGTGCTGGTGGGTACTCGTTCGGTAGAGGTCTCGGAGTACCTGGGCACCCGCCTGGCGCCGGACAAACTGCGCCGCCATTGTGAGGTGCTGCTGTGTCAGGCCAGATTGCGCGATGACACGGACCTGCCGCGTGACCAGCAAAATGAGTACACCGAGCTGCTGCGCACGCCTCTGGATGAGATAGGACGACACGATCTGGCACTGGTAGCACGGAACCTGGGAATTGACCCTGACCCCAGTGCTGATGACAACGCCGAAGGGCTGCTAAGGCTGCTAGAGATAGACGATAAGGAAAACGATGACCGCAACGGGCAGCGCCACGGGGAGCGGCTCGCACTGGCGCTGACCGAGGGCGTACCGCACAACATTCTCAATGCCAAGTACCACGAGCAGGAAGGGCGTATCATCGCCGAGGCCGGCCGGGCCGGGCAGGTGACCATTGCTACCAATATGGCCGGGCGCGGCGTGGACATCGTCTTGGGCGGCAAGCCCGAGGCCCGTGACCAGGACGTTATTCCGCAGCTCTATGAGAAAGTGAAGAGCGTGGGCGGCCTGCATATCCTGGGCACTGAGCGCCACGAAAGCCGCCGCATTGACAATCAGTTGCGGGGCCGCTCAGGCCGCCAGGGTGATCCGGGCAGCTCCCGGTTCTATGTCAGCCTCCAGGATGAGTTGATGAAGCTGTTCGGACCGGAGCGGTTTGGGGTATTCCTGCGCGGCTGGCCGGAGGAAGAAGCCATTGAACACAAGCTCGTTAGCCGCTCCCTGGAACGGGCGCAGCAGAAAGTGGAGATGCGTAACTTCCAGATACGCAAGCAGACTCTGAAGTATGATGAGGTGATGAATGAGCAGCGCCAGCGCATCTATGGTTACCGCCGAGCAGTTCTGGAAGGCGAAAACATCCGGGGGCGGGTACTGGAGATGATAGAACACACGGTTAAGCGAACCGTAGAGGCCAACGCCAGTCCCGAAATCCATCCCGAAGACCGGGATATGCAGGCGCTTTACTCGGTATTAGCAGAGACGGTCCCCGGGATCGGAGCACTGGTGAGGGAAGATGAAGTTTATGAGAGCACTGTGGAGGACCTAACTGTGAACCTGTGCCAGGCAGCCGGAGATTTGTATGAGCAGCGAGAAGCACTGATCGGTCCCGAAGTGATGCGGGAGATCGAGCGCAGTTGGCTGCTGCGTATCATTGACAACCGCTGGATGGAGCACCTCCAAGAGATGGATTATCGGCGCGATAGTATCCATCTGCGCGCCCACGCCCAGCGCGATCCTCTGGTTGAATACATCCGTGAGGCTGATCAAAATTTTGGTGAGTTAGAAGATCACATCGCTGAAGATATGACCAAGGCGATGCTTACCACCGAGGTGGTAGCCGAGCAGCGTGGCGTACAGATGCAGGATTTGGAGACCGGCACACCGATGCTCCAGCCGGTGGCCGCCGGTGTATCTGGCGGCGTCCAACACGGTGGCCCCGAGACCCCGATGACCGAGGCGGCCGAGGCTAGTCTGGGCAAGGCGACCACGTATGTAGCCAGCCGTGAGCCTGACCGCAACGATCCTTGCCCTTGCGGCAGTGGCAAGAAATATAAGAAGTGCTGCATGCTCAAAAAGAATGACCCCTAACGACAGTCCGCCGCCGATAGACGTGTGCCGGGCGCTTGATTTCAGCGTTCCCGGCCTGGTCGCACATAGCTCTGCCGAGCAGGGCGGAAAGCTGGTAGAGATTCCGTCTTTCCGGAGCTGAGCAGATAGCAACCATTCGCGAGCCCTAATTTAGACTAATGCTTAGTTGCACAAATCAGCGTAAGATTATTCGGGGCCTTCGGGCCAGCCTTTGCGGCGCCCTTGGAGGGGCCGTGTCAAGCGCAGCGAGGCCGGCCCGCCGGGTAGACAGGAGCCACGAAATACTCCGCCACCAAATAATCCCAATTAACGCCAGCAAGCACTAGTACGCCCGCGTGGAGGCAGGAAAGCCGTTGCCAGCAGGAAATGGTTCGTGGTTAGGCCCCCAGATTACTCCGGCGAGCCGAGGAACCCGTCCCCCCAGAAGCAAGGCTTATAACTATGTTCCGTGGCCCATTTGATAGCCCGCTCGCTCTTCTCCAGGATGTCAGGCTGGTAGTGAGCAGGCAGATCCTTACGGAAATACTGCTCGTGAATCAGCAGTTCCAGCATCTCACCAGTATGGGGGTCGGCGGCCCGCAGTTCTATGTGCGGGACCACCTTGTCCAGCGTTAGCTCGTTGACCACGGCGTCACAGTCCACGAAGACAATACCCTCACTGGTGTCACACCAGGCGTCGCGGGTGTGGATGTAGTTGGCGGTTTGCTCATCAATATAGTACCAGGTGCGCGCGTCCCGAAGGTAGTAGAACAAGCCGATGAGTCTGTCCACCCCGCGATCCACCAAAGCCCGGCAGGCTTCCCGTGGGGCCTCGGCCCAGTGTATTGTAGTGGTCCGGGTGGTGACCGCTTCGCCGGCAAACCGCCTAATCTCATTCATTACCAGTTCAAAATCGTGGGCTATCTGGTCATAGGTAGCCTGTCGGTACGGACGGTCCGGCTTATCCTGAAGCGCGTGGAAGGATAGGTGCAGCCAGTCGGAACTCGCCTCAAATTCGTCTCGCCATTTCTCCGGCAGCATAGACAGGTTGAAGCTGTGGTCCACCGTTTGGTAGTAGAAATTGATGTGAATCTTCGCGCCGTACTCGCGGTGCATCCGCTGCCAGAAACCCATATACCAGTGATCGAAAAGCGAATCAAAGCTGTCTGGCTCACGACCCAGATCAGCCAGCCAGCGAATGTTGTCGTCCACCGAGAACCGGTAGCGGGGGCAGGAGTTGCGATCACATAGCACCCGCACAGTGGCTAGGTCGCCGGCGCCGCGAGCCTCGATGATTTCCTCGCGCTGGGTGAGCGGCAGAGCGCAGGTGAAGGTTTTGCCCTCAACGGTCGCCGGAATGCCGTTGACAGTTACCTCAGCGCCGGGTGGCATGATGCCGGATACCTGTATCGTTAGCGCCTCGCCAGTGAGCTGCCCGTCATGGCGATTGAGCACGTCACCATCATTGGGCCAGAGAATCGCCAAACTTTCTGCCATAATATTGTCCTTTCTTTGTTAAAAGACTGTTGCGAAACTCGTGGGAGGGGCACCCTTGCCCCGACCGGAGTTCTCCCGCGTAGGCGAGGTTCTCTAACCTCGCCCGTAGCGCAGGTTAAGAACCTGCCTTCGCGGGCCATAGCCCGCTACGGCGGGCGACGGCCTGCGCTACGCGAGAAGAAAAATTTACCCAATTTATTCTTGCCAGTCACCCGTAATTGCCTTTTGCAACAGTCTTGTTAAAGCCAAATATGGAACTGGGAGGCGCTATCCTTCGTCAACAATGCGTTCCACGGTCTCGATGATGGCAGCGGCCACGTATTCGTTATCCTCTTCTGACATCAGCGGATGCAAGAAGGGACAAAACAGGCGCTGGCCGAGTTCCTCCGCCAGGGGAAGATTCTGCCCCCTAGTATGCGTGCGGACAAACGCCCTGGCCTGATAAGTAGGTGGGTTTAGCACTGCCGAGCCTACCCCGTAATCATCCAGCAGCATCTTCATCAAGCGGTCGCGCTTCTCCCCCGCCCACTCCGGCGCTACCAGGATGGTGTACAGATAATAGGCATGCCAATAGCCCGGCGGCTCAGAGGGCAAAGTTAACTCGCTGACATCCTTGAGCAGTTCAGTTCTTTGGACTGCCCGCTCGTGGCGTAAGCTGAGCATCTCGTCCAGACGCCGCAACTGCACCAGCCCGACGGCGGCCTGAATTTTGGTCATCTTATAGTTGCCGCCCCAATACTCCTCGGTGTCGCCACCCCACATACGAATTGCCCGCAAGCGCCGTGCCAACTGGGGATCATCTGTTGTTATCATGCCTCCCTCGCCGAGAGTAGTCATTAGCTTCATCGTGTGAAAGCTGAATACATTCATCCAGCCCTTCTTGCCCACCTTGGTGTCTTTGTACCCGGCCCCACAAGCGCGGGCGACATCGCCAATAACTTTCAGGGGTCCGTGCTTGGAATGCGGATGCCGCTCGGCAATCTCCAACAGGGCATCCATATCTGCCGATAGGCCATTCATGTGGGTGGGCAGGATGGCCCTGGTCCGAGGGGTAATGCGCTTCTCGACATCTGCTGGATCTGCACAAAATGTCTTGGGGTCTACCTCGCAGAAGACCAACTTTCCGCCCTGACCAATGATCGAATAGTGACCGGCGTAAAAGTTAATGGCCGGACTGATGACTTCATCGCCAGGCTCGAGGTCCAGGGCCATCATCGCCATATCCAGACCCGCACCTGCCGAAGTAATGGAAACCGCATCGGCAGTGCCACAATATTCGGCGAATTTTCTTTCAAATTCAAGCATCTCCTCACAGTAGAACCCAAAGCCCACTTGCCAGTCCATGGAATCTCTTACGGCCTTGACTACTGCCTCAACTTCTTCCTCGGTATACCAGCCCCCGACCATTGGTTCGCCGTCCCACTTACCACTGGGGCGGCCTCGCTTGAGTATTTCCTTCCTGCGTGCTTTATCCATCATACGGTACCTGCTGCTTCCTTCCGTGGAATATCCAACAAATATGTGGAGCTTGCACCAGCCGGTTACTATATCATAGCGGAACGAGATTTACAATATCTGCCACGCCTGGAAATGGGGATTGACCAGTAGTCCCTGGCCGCGCGCTTGCGTCACTGTGATTTGCTCGGCAATCTGCTCGGCGGCAGCCAGGTCCGACGCCGCCAGTTTCATAGTCCACAGGGTCCCCTGCTCCACCCGGGCCACCACATCAGCATACCCCAATCGCTCTTGCAGAGCCTGTTCTATATCCGTGGCCTCCGCCCCTTCAGCATCTGTAACCAGTACCTCCACTGGCCAGACTCCATCCTCTGGGGCGGGTTCAGCCCTCTCCGCGGGAATCCGCAGCTCGTAAGCATGTTTGTTCGGATTCACGAATAGATTGGTCTTCTCGGCGAGGCGCCGGGCGAGGTCCAGGGCGGATTGCTGGCTATCGGCGGGCAGGTGCAGGGCGTAGTAATCGGCCCGCAATAGCTCCTTCAATACGTCCCCATATCCCATTCTCCGGCGCAGTGCCGAAACCGCCGTCAGTGCGGTCACATCCGGTATTTTCAGCCTGACCAACAGTTCAATTACTTGCATTTTATGTTAACTCCTTATTATTGTACTAGCGCCGTCCTCACGACACCTGCCCGCCAAAGCTCTTCTTGCAGCAAAGGCGGGAAGCCGGCCCGCATTTCTTCTTCCTATTCCCCTCTCCGGGACGGAGAGTCGCCGACGCGCCAAAGCCGCTATGGCGACGGCGCGGGGCTAGGGGTGAGGCTCTGTGCCTGCCCACTCCTCACACGACTGCCGTCGCTAGGAGGGCCTCGCGCAGCGAATCGAATACTAGCCGGCCGGGGCCGGGTGCAGCCATCGCCTCGCGGCTGCCCCAGGCTTCTGCTTTCTGCTCGCCCCACATCTCTCCCAACTCGCCGGGTAACTGCCGCACGAAGCTAGCCCGCTCCGGATGGGGCATCATCGCCAGTACATTGCCCTGCGGATTGCACAGGCCGGCGATATTG
>JAUWJN010000025.1 GCA_030607655.1 bacterium | reverse complement strand
AGTGGGGAATGCGGATCATGCCAGTATAGTTTATGCCAAGGCCGGCCGGCGGCGGTGGCTGGGGTTCCGACCCACGGTACGGGGCTCGGCTATGAATCCCGTGGATCATCCCCACGGGGGCGGCGAAGGCAAAGCGCCCATTGGTCATCCCAGTCCGCTCAGCCCCTGGGGTAAGAAAACGTTGGGCAAGAAGACGCGGAAAAAAACTAAGTTATCCGATAAGTACATCGTGCGCCGGCGGACGCGCTAAAGATTTCACAAAGTTATAGCCCGCATAGGAGGATTGCGGCAATATGGCAAGATCTACCAAGAAAGGGCCGTACGCTGATCCTAAACTGCTCAAGAAGATTGAGCAGATGGAGGCCCAGGGCGAGAAGAAGATCATCAAGACCTGGTCCCGCCGCTCTACTATCTTCCCCGAGATGGTGGGCTATACTCTTGCTGTGCATGACGGGCGCAGACACATACCCATCTACATCACCGAGAATATGGTAGGCCACAAGTTGGGCGAGTTCGCGCCGACTCGCACCTACCGGGGTATGCGGCCGGCTCGAGCTGAGCGGACTACCACTGTGCGTCCTACCACCACGCGGCCACCAGGTACAATAGTGGAATCAGAGCCGCCGGCCGCCAGCGAGGCTGCGGCATCTAATAGCGCCTAGGGGAGAACAACGTATGGAGACCCGAGCGGTAGCCAAATGGATACATCGCAGTCCACGCAAGTTACGCCGCTATGTGGACTTGATCCGGAATGCCTCTATCCAGGAGGCCCGCGCTACCCTGGGCGTGTATAGCACGCCGGTGGCGGCGGAGGTGCTAAAATGTCTTAACTCCGCGGTGGCCAATGCGGAGAATAATCACGACATGGACCCGGAGGAGCTGATTATTAGCTATGCGGTGGTTGACCACGGCCTGAAGATGCCTCGGCTGCGACCGCGAGCGCGAGGGCGGGCCGATCGCTACTACCGAAAGACCAGTCATATAACCATCGTGGTTAGTGACGAAGTTGAGGCCGGCGAATAAATAACTTTGTATAGCTAAGCCGCAGGCAAGGAGTGACCTGAATGGGACAAAAGGTACACCCTTACGGATTCCGCTTGGGGGTTATCCGTCAGCCCCGTAGTCGGTGGTTCGCCGAAGGGGAGCAATATCGACGACAGCTTGTTGAAGATATTAAAGTCCGCGAGCACATTCTGGACACGCATCGCAATGCCGGCATCTCGGATGTTATTATTGAGCGAAGCGCTGATACTATCACGGTAACTATTGAAACTGCCAAACCCGGCATTATTATTGGCCGCGGGGGGCGGGATGTAGACCGGCTGCGCCAGCAGGTAGAGGCGATGGTGGAGGGGCGGGTGCGGGTTAACGTGGAAGAGACGCCCCAGCCGGACCTATGTGCCCAGTTGGTGGCCGAGAACATTGCCCGGGAGATCGAGCGGCGGATCTCGCCGCGGCGGGCGATGCAGCAGGCGATAGAGCGGGCCATGGGCCAGGGAGCTCAAGGCATACGCTGCATGATCAGCGGGCGGATCCGGGGAGCAGAGATTGCCCGGTCGGAGTCAATGGGGCCGGAGGGTCGCGTGCCGCTGCAGACCCTGCGGGCAGATATTAGTTATGGCCTTGCTGAAGCCCATACCGGCTATGGCCATATCGGGGTTAAGGTATGGATATACAAGGGCGAAATATTGCCTCCCCAGAAGGGAAAAGAGCTTGCGCCAGAGCCGGTTGAGGGGGAGGCACAAATTTTGGCAGGCTTCTCGTCAGCGGCTATGGCCCAGCACGCAGTGGCACCTACCCCGGCAGCAGTAGTTGCCGAAGATGAAGCGGCTGAGCCGATGGAAGCCGCGCCTACACCAGAGCCGGTTGAGGAGGAAGCACAAATTCTGGAAGGGTTCTCGTCAGCGGCTATGGCCCAGCGCGCAGCGGCACCCACCTCGGCAGCAGTAGTTGCCGAAGATGAAGCGGCTGAGCCGATGGAAGCCGCACCTGTACCAGAGCCGGAAGAGAGCAGTGAAGCAGTGGCGGACGAGGATGCCGTCTCTACGCAAAGTGAGCCGGTAACGGTAGCGCTGGAAGCGGATTTGGCGACTGATGCGGACAGTGGGGACGAGCAGGAGGAAGACACCGATGTTGATGCCGAAACGACTGAAACATCCTAAACATCAACGAGGCCGTATGCGGGGGCTGGCTAGCCGGGGCAGTACCCTAGACCAAGGCCAGTACGGTCTGCAAGCGCTGGAGCCGGGGGCGATAGGTTCCCGGCCGATCGAGGCGGCCCGGGTGGCTATGACGCGGCACGCTCACCGGGGAGGGAAAGTGTGGATTCGCGTTTTCCCCGATAAGCCGGTTACCAAGAAACCTGCTGAGACGCGGATGGGCAAAGGTAAGGGGGCGGTGGAGTCCTACGTAGCCGTAGTCAAGCCCGGCCGGATTCTGTTCGAGATGGCTGGAGTTGATGAGGAAGTGGCGCGGGAGGCTATGCGGCTTGCGGCCCACAAGCTGCCGATCAAGACTAAATTCGTAACGCGAGGGGATTAGCCAATGCCTGATAGCACTAATACAACTCGCGAGTTATTGGATCAATTACGCCAGGCAACCAGTGAAGAGTTGGTTGAGCGTAAACAGCACATAACCGAGAGTCTTTTTAATCTGCGTTTCCGCTTGGCCTCGGGCCAGATTGAGGACCCCAAGCGCGTGCGCAAGTACCGCAAGGCTATTGCGCGCATTGACACAATTCTGCGCGAGCGGCAATTAGGTATTAATCAACGAGGACAATCGCAATGACTAGGAAAGGTACCCCTCGCACCTGCGAAGGCAGCGTAGTAAGCGACCGGATGGACAAAACGGTGGTAGTGGAGGTGGAGCGGCTAATTGCTCATCCGCTGTATGGCAAAAGACTGCGCCGTGCCAGTAAGTTCAAGGCTCACGATGAGAAAAACGAGTGGCGGATCGGCGACCGCGTGCAGCTAGCCGAATGCCGTCCTCTGATTAAGGATAAGAACTGGCGAGTAATAAAAGTCCTGACCGCGGCGGAGTAGTCTGGTGGCCAGAAGTAGTCAGCAACAGCTCGCGGCGAAGCGGGGACAGCAAGGACTAGAATCGGAAGAGCCGCCTCAACTTTGGCTCTAACAGTGGTACTATCGGGAGGAAGGTTAAGTGCCGCAATTTGATACCAGTCAAATCCGTGACGTAGTCTTCGTCGGTCATCGGGGCTGTGGCAAGACCACGCTGACCGAGGGACTACTTTACACTGCCGGGGCCGTCAGCCGGCTGGGACATGTGGAGGCCGGCAACAGTACCTGTGATTTCGAGCCGGAGGAGACGGAGCGGAAAATCTCCATCTCGCCCGCCCTGGCCTACTGTGAACACAACCAAGTGAAGATTAACCTTATCGACACGCCCGGGTATGCCGAATTCTTTGCCGAGGTGCCTCCCTGTCTGTGGGTGGCTGATTGTGCACTGCTGGTAGTAGACGGTGTGGCTGGCGTGGAGGTTCACACTCATAAAGTATTCAAGGCAGCTCAGGAGCAGCAGTTGCCGCTGGTGGCCGTAGTGAATAAACTAGACAAGGAGCGGGCGGACTTTCAGACGACAGTGACTAGCCTGCGGGACAGTTTATCCGGGCCGGAAGTGGTGCCGGTGCAGCTTCCCATTGGCCGGGAAGAGTCCTTTGCCGGAGTCGTTGACCTGCTGACTATGACAGCAGTGGTGGGCCAGGGCACGGAGGCTAAGCAGCAGGATATACCGGGCGAACTGGCCGACGAGGCCGCCACAGCTCGCGAGAACTTGATTGATGCCGTGGCGGCGACGGATGACGAGCTGACCATCAAGTACCTGGAGGCGGGGGAGCTAACGGCCCAGGAGTTGACCACAGGAATCAAGAATGCGGTAGTCCAAGGCACCATCATGCCGGTGTTGGCCACCGCAGCATATCAGAATATAGGCGTGGCGGCTGTGCTGGACTTCATCGCTGGTGTATGTCCGTCGCCGGCGGATAGAGATGGCTGGCAAGGTACTACCCGTAAGGGCGAGGAGATCACCCGGCCGGTAAGTGTTGACGAGCCGTTCTCCGCGGTGGTCTTCAAGACCCTCAGCGATCCGTATGTGGGCCGGCTGAGCCTGCTGCGCGTGGTCTCAGGCGTAGCTCAGGCTGACGCGAGCGTAGTCAATGGGCGAAGTGGCGATAGAGAGAGGCTAAGCGGGCTATCTTTCGTTCAGGGCCGGGACACCGTCAGCGCGGGCACTCTGGCCGCGGGTGATTTGGGCTGTGTCGCCAAGTTGGAGGAAACCGTTACCGGAGATACCTTGTGTGATGCTAATAACCGAATTGTGTTTGCGGCTCCCGAGCGGTTGGTAGGTATGCACACTACGGCGTTGCAAGTAGTTTCACAAGCGGATCAGGACAAACTCTCCGAGGCGCTTTTCCGGCTGGCCGAGGAAGATGTGGGATTCACTTACCAGCGCGACCCTGAGACCGGCGAACTGGTAGCGCACAGTATGGGACCGTTGCACATTGAGGTAATAACCAGCCGGCTGAAGCGCAAATTCGAAGTGGATGTTAGCTTAAGTGAGCCTAAGATTCCCTATCGGGAGACAGTGCGCAATAACGTACGGGTGCAGGGGCGACACAAGAAGCAGACCGGGGGGCGCGGACAGTTTGGTGATGTCTGGATACGAGTTGAGCCGCTGCTGTCCGGAGAGGGATTTGAGTTTGTTAGTGCGGTTAAGGGCGGCGCGGTGCCGACCAATTATATTGGGGCAGTAGAAAAGGGCATTAAAGACACCATGGACCGCGGCGTGTTAGCCGGCTATCCCGTCACTGACGTCAAGGTCACCTTGGACGACGGTAGCTCCCACCCGGTGGATTCCTCGGACCTCGCCTTTCGCACTGCGGGCCAGATTGCGATGCGTAGAGCGATGGAAGAGGCTGCCGCGGTACTGCTCGAGCCAATTGCCCAGGTAGAGGTTGTCACGCCTGAGGATATTGTAGGCGATGTGATAAGTGATCTGAATAGTCGGCGTGGCCAGATTCAGGGCACCGAGGTATTGGGAGGCAATGTACAGGTAGTGCGCGCACTAGTGCCGCTTGCCGAGACCAGTAGGTATGCGGCCAATCTGCGCTCGCTCTCCCAGGGCCGAGCCAGTTATACTATGCAGTTTGCTCACTATCAAGAAGTGCCCGCCCAGATGACGGAAGCAGTTGTCGCCAAAGCCCGGGCCGAGGCCGAAGCTCATTAGCCAATAACGCCTTTTGCCGACTGTGTTACCCAGCTACTCAGCATGGCAATTGGGTCTAAAGAAACTAACTGATATGATCCAGGTACAAACACGATTGAAAGTAACGGACAATTCCGGGGTTCAGGAGATAGGCTGCATCCGGATAATTGGCAAGGGAGGAGCTCAGTATGCCTCCTTGGGCGATGAGATTATTGCGTCGGCCAAGCAGGTCACGCCGCAGAGCCCCATCACCAAAGGTACGGTGCTGCGGGCGGTAGTAGTTCGCTGCCGGCAACCGGTGCTCCGCTCGGATGGCACCCAGGTTCGGTTTGATGACAATGCGGCGGTGATCATAGATACCGATAAGAACCCTCGGTGTACGCGCGTGTTCGGGCCTGTGGCTCGCGAGCTACGGGACAAGCAGTATATGAAGATTATCTCCTTAGCCCCGGAGGTAGTATAAGAAGCTAACATCCGACCCATGGCCGCAGGGAGTGGGACAGTAGATGCCTACTAATACGCTGCACATAAGAACCGGCGATGAAGTATTGGTAATTGCGGGCAAAGACCGCTCGTTCCAGGCCCATCAGCGGCGCGGGCGGGTAATTGGGGTACTGCCTAAAGAGCAGCGCGTACTGGTCGAGGGCATCAACATAATGAAACGAGCGGTGCGCCAGTCACAAAAGGTACGCCAAGGGGGAATTATTGAGGGCCCAGGGCCTATCCACACCTCTAATGTTATGCTTATATGTCCTAATTGTGATAAGCCCACCCGCGTGGGATATCGGCGTAAGGAGGACGGGGGTAAGGTCCGCGTCTGTAAAAACTGCCAGCAGGATATAGATGAATAGTTCGTCGGGCCGCTGCTACCGTGCCGAGGCACGGCAGACACGGGCGGCCAGTGAAAGCGCAGGCGAAGGTAGTAATGGCATACACACCTAGACTCAAAGAACACTATCGCGACCAGATTCGACCGCAACTAATGGAGCAGTTGGGTTATACTAGCATGTGGCAGGCCCCCCGGCTGGTGAAAGTCTGTGTCAATATGGGGGTTAGCGAGGCCACCACTAACTTTGACACTTTGGAAAACGCCATAAATGAGTTAGCCATAGTACTAGGGCAGCGACCGTGCATAACCCGGGCCAAAAGGTCCATAGCCGCCTTTGGGGTGCGCCAAGGGCAAGCCATTGGCTGCCGGGCTACGCTGCGGGCGAATCAGATGTGGGAATTCCTGGATCGGCTGTTCAATATCGCCCTACCCCGGATTCGCGACTTCCGCGGATTGTCGCGCAGCACATTTGATGGCCGGGGCAACTATACTATCGGAATTGACGACCATTTAATCTTTCCTGAGTTGAGCTATGATGAAGTGGAGAAGACCCGCGGGCTGAGTATCACCATTGTTACCACCGCGGAAACCGATGAGGCGGCGGCCGCCTTTTTGGAAGCCCTGGGCTTGCCGCTGCAGGCTGCCTAGTTCGCAGAGCCGGCGGCGAGCGGGGCGCAAAATAACCAAGCAGGAGGAACTGCCAGGTGGCAAAGAAGTCTTGGATTGCTAAGCAGAAGCGGGAGCCAAAGTTTACCACCAGAGCCTATAATCGGTGTGCACTTTGTGGCCGGCGCCGAGGTTATATGCGCAAGTTTGGCCTGTGCCGAATATGCTTCCGGGAGCAGGCTCTGGCGGGCAACGTTCCCGGTATTACTAAAGCAAGTTGGTAGCTGGTTAGCGGCTCCCGCGAGCCGCAGTGTTGATGAGGATGACGATATTTGGCGAATGCTGGTGTGAGAGAAGAGATTGCAGGAGGTAGATAGATGGCCGCCCTTACCGATCCGGTCGCTGATATGTTTACTCGGATTCGCAATGCGGCGCTGGCCGCAAAAATCAGTGTGCCCGTGCCCCTATCGCGACTGAAGATGGAGATCGCCAAGCTCCTTCACAAGGAGGGATACCTCCGGGGCTTTCAATTGGTAAGTAGGGGGCAGGAGCTACGGCTTCGTCTCAGCTATGACGAGCGTGGGGAGCCGATTTAAGGGATTGAAACGGGTCAGCAAGCCCGGGCGCCGCGTATACGTTGGCAAAGATGAATTGCCGCGCGTGCTCGGGGGGCTGGGGATAGCTATTATCTCTACCGCCCAGGGAATTATGACCGACCGCGCGGCTCGCCGCCGGGGCATTGGTGGCGAGGTAATCGGTGAGATCTGGTAAACGCAGGCACGCCGGGGCGACTCTGAGGAGAGAGACAGGATATGTCACGAGTAGGTACTAAGCCAATACCAATACCCGAGAAGGTCCAGGTTACGGTAACCGAGGACAATACCGTAACTGTCGAGGGCCCCAACGGGGAGCTGCAGAAGCAGTTTCATCCTGCGATGCTTATATCCGTGAACGACGGGCAAGTAGTGGTAGAGCGACCCAGTGAGCAGAGGCAGCATAAGGCTTTGCATGGGCTAACGCGCTCCTTGCTGGCCAATATGATTCAGGGCGTTACCGAGGGCTTTGAGAAGCGCTTGGAGCTGCAAGGCGTCGGCTACCGAGCGGAGACGGACGGCAGAAACCTGCGTTTGCGGGTCGGGTACTCCCATGATGTGGTCATCCAGACACCTGAGGGTCTGGAGATAGTGGTGGAGGGCAACAGCAATATCATAGTCCGCGGCCTAGACAAGCAAGCAGTAGGCCAACTGGCCGCTGATATTCGCGCCGTCCGCCCCGTGGGACCTTACTGGGCCAAGGGCACCAGGTGGTCAGGTATTAAGTACATTGATGAACAACTGCGACGTAAGCCGGGCAAGCAAGCCAAGATTGGGATTGAGTAAACCAGACGGCGGGTGATGGTGGCCGGCCACTGAAGGGATATCAGCCGTGAGTTACGAGAGGAACCGACAAAAAGCACGCCACCAACGCCAACTACGGGTTCGGCGCAAAATAGTAGGCACTCTCGAGCGTCCGCGTTTGTGTGTCACTAAGACTCTTCGCCATGTTTACGCACAGATCATTGATGATTATCAGGGCCATACCCTCGTGGCTGCCTCTACCGTGGAAGATGAGGTGCGCAACGGACTGGCAAGCACGTCCAATAAGGAGGCGGCGGCCGCCGTAGGGAAAGTAGTGGCCCAGCGGGCTCTGGACAAAGATATCCGGCAGGTGGTCTTTGACCGCGCCGGCTGGCCCTACCACGGCAAGGTACAAGCCTTAGCCGAGGCCGCCCGCGAAGCCGGCCTGGAGTTGTAAGCGACTAAATGAATATTATCGCAATTGCTATTGATACGCTAAGTGCTCGCCATAGGGGCTGTGATGTGGTTGAGGAGTAAAGATTATGAAGCTAACTGATGTGAAGCCGAATGAGGCCCGAATGAAAACGCGCAAACGTAAAGGGCGGGGCCATGCCGCCGGTCAGGGCAAGACCTCGGGCCGAGGCCAAAAAGGCCAGAAGCAGCGCACGAGCATCCCACCGGCCTTTGAAGGCGGTCAAAATCCCCTCTATCGGCGCCTACCGAAGTTGCGGGGCCAGACTAATCGCGCCCACAACATCGGCATATTCCGCAAAGAATATAGCATAGTTAACGTGGAGCAGCTTAATCGCTTTCGCAAGGGGACTACGGTTACCCCCCAGTTACTAGTGGAGAGCGGCCTGATAAGCAAGCTGCGCGACGGGGTGAAGATACTCGGCGACTGAGAACTGAAAAAGGTGCTAGCGGTAAAAGTCCATGCCTTCAGCCAGTCGGCTCGCGACAAGATTGAGCAGGCGGGGGGCAGTGCCGAGGTGATGAAGCGGTGAAGGAGCGGCTTGCCCGGCTAGGCCAGGCGCTTAAACTACCCGACGTGCGCAAGCGCATCATATTTGTGATGGTTATGTTTGTCATATATGTGGCTTGCGCCCACGTGCCATTGCCGGGCATTGATAAAGAGCAAATGGAACGATTATTCCGCGGCGGCTTTGGCGGGGGGCTAGGCGGCCTTTTGGACGCTTTTGCGGGCGGTTCTCTGCGCCGATTCTCCATTCTGGCGATGGGCATAATGCCCTATATTAACGCCTCTATTATCTTCCAGTTGTTAGTTATGGCCATCCCGTCTTTAGAGGCCTTACAGCGAGAGGGTGAATGGGGCCAGCGGAAGATCAGGCAGTGGACTAAGTATCTGACGGTCGGGTTAGCCGCGTTGCAGGGCTTTGGTATGATTGGGTTCTTTGGCCAAGCCCAGGCGTTTATCGGCGGCCCGGTGGTGATACTATTTGATGTAGTAATGATGGTGGCGGGCACTATGTTCCTGATGTATATTGGCGACCTTATCACGGAAAAGGGCATCGGCCAGGGCATATCATTAATAATCTTTGTCGGCATTATGACCCGGATGCCTACTGACCTGGCTCAGACTATTACCCTGTGGATAGGTGGCGAGATCGGGCTGGGGAACATATTGTTCCTATTAGCCATATTCGGGCTTACTATCTATGGAATAGTCAAAGTCCAGCAAGCCGAGCGGAAAATACCGGTTCAGTATGCCAAGCGGGTCCGGGGCACTCGCGTCTATGGGGGGCAGAGCAGCTTCTTGCCCCTGCGGGTTAATCAGGCGGGCGTCATCCCGATTATCTTTGCCATTGCGGTAGCCATGTTCCCCCAGACTATTGCCGTCTATCTGCAAAGTAACGCAGTGGTAGGAACAATTGCGCGCCTGGGGATAGCGGAAGACAGTATTCGTAATGCCATTGCCGCCCTAATTCACTTTACCAGCCCGCAGAGTAGTGCTTTTGCCCTTGTGCTATACTTTTTCCTAGTCATACTATTTACCTACTTTTATACTGCGGTTACCTTCAATCCCGAGGAGATTGCCGAGAATTTGCAGAAAAGCGGCGGGGCTATCCCCGGTATTCGTCCCGGCGAGAAGACCCGCGATTATCTGGACCGAATTCTTTACCGCATCACTTTAGCGGGGGCGCTGTTTCTGGGGTTCGTAGCCGTGATGCAGTACCGCGTGGGTGACATTACCGGCGTACAGACATTCACCCTGGTGGGCGGTACGTCGCTACTAATTGTAGTAGGAGTGGCCCTGGATACCATGCAGCAAATTGAGGCCCAGTTGCTGATGCGCCACTATCGCGGCTTCTTGTCCGCGTAGATGTAGGGGCAAGAGGTGGGCGGAAGGTGCTCTGCACTTGCGCCCTCACAGACGACAACGGCTATGTGCTACCATAAGGGAAACTGAGTAATGACAGCACCGAACTTGATACTCTTGGGTCCGCCGGGGGCGGGCAAGGGGACCCACGCTGAGTACCTTGAGAAAAAAATGGGACTTGCCCATATCTCGACCGGAGATATTTTGCGCCAGGCCGTTGCTGAAGTAACCGAGTTAGGCAAGAAAGCCCAGCAGTATATGGACGCCGGTCAATTGGTCCCTGACGAGTTGGTGATCGAGTTGGCCAAAGAACGGCTGGCGAAACCTGACTGCGCGCGCGGATGGCTACTAGATGGCTTCCCGCGCACGGTGGCTCAGGCGCAGGCTCTGACCAAGTTCATGGCGGAGGTAAAAATACCCGCACCGTTAGTGATAAACATGGTGATTAGTGACGAGGAGGTCATCGGACGACTATCCGGTCGGAGAATGTGCCGAGGTTGTCCGACTATATTCAATGTAGAGCGAGATGATATTGATGTCGGCGACTCCTGTCCGGTCTGCGGCGGAGAGATATACATACGAACTGATGATCAACCAGCAGCGGTTAAAGAGCGCCTGCAGGTCTATAAGCGCCAGACCGAACCGGTTATTGAATACTACGGGCAGCGGGGCCAGTTAGTTACGGTGGATGTCGAAGGCGAGCAAGCAGACGTTGCCCGCTGCCTCCTGGTGGCGGCAACAGGTGGAGAGATGAGCGACGAATGAGCGGTGGGGCTAAGAGGGCAGCACGGGTGGCCCGGCGCTCGCCGGCCGAGATACATACACTGCAAGAAGCTGGACATATTGTGGCCGAGACCTTACAATTGCTGCACCAGCATATCCAGCCAGGCATTACTACCCAGGAACTTGACAATTTAGCCGAAGAGAATATCCGCGCGCGGGGGGCCGGGCCCTCTTTCAAGGGCTACCGGGGTTATCCGGCCACTATCTGTATGGAGATAGAGGATGTGGTGGTCCACGGGATTCCGGATGAGACGCAGTTGGCAGAAGGCCAAATAGTTGGGGTGGACTTGGGAGCGTGTTATCAGGGATATCACGGTGATAGCGCTATCACGGTAGCTGTCGGGGAAGTTGATGATGAGCGGCAGCGGTTGATGCGGGTAACCGAGGACGCACTGCTGGCGGGGATTGGCCAGGCCCGGGCCGGAGCGAAGCTGCGTGAGGTCTGTCGGGTAATACAGCAACATGCGGAAAGCGCCGGATTTAGTGTGGTTCGTGACCTGGTCGGCCATGGCATCGGCCAGCAGTTGCATGAGTCACCTCAGATACCTAACTTTGTGGCTGAAGGGGAGTTTGCCGATTATGAGTTGGTCTTGCAGCCGGGCATGACCCTGGCTATTGAGCCCATGGTTAATGCCGGCACGGCCCGGGTTACCGTGAGCGGCGATGGGTGGACAGTGCGGACTGCCGATGGGCGGCCGTCAGCCCACTTTGAACATACCATCGTTATTACCGACAACCAGCCGCTGATACTCACTAACCGAGGAGCTACGTAAACGGTATACTATGGCCAAGGACGAGAGTCCCAAGGGCAAGAAAATCCGAGTAGTGGGCACGGTCACTGAGAAGCTGCCCAATGCGAAATTCACAGTCGAGCTAGAGAACGGTCACCAAGTACTGGCTCATTTGTCGGGGAAGATGCGGATACGCTACATCCGGATTATGGCTGGGGATAAAGTGGCCGTGGAGATTTCGCCTTATGATTTGACCCGGGGTCGGATCGTGTGGTTGTATAAGTAGGTTTTGAATTAGGAAGAGGCTGTCAAAATGAAGGTTAAGGCTTCGGTAAAGAAACGATGTGATAGGTGTAAAATAATACGCCGGCGAGGTACGGTGTACGTCATTTGTGACAATCCGCGCCACAAACAGCGCCAAGGGTAAACAAAGGAAGTGTTGGTAATGCCCCGAATTGTGGGGGTGGACGTGCCCCCGGACAAGCGTGTCGAGATCGCTCTGACCTACATCCACGGCATCGGGCGCTCCTCAGCGCAGCAGATTCTGGCCCAGAGCCAGATTAGCCCTGATACCCGAACCCGTGACCTTACGGAGCAGGAGCTTGCCCAGTTGCGGGAGATAATTGACCGCGACTATGTCATTGAGGGGGACAAGCGCCGGGAAGTGCAGAGCAATATTCAGCGTCTAATTGAGGTGGGCACCTATCGCGGACTGCGTCATCGCCGCGGGCTACCGGTACGAGGCCAACGGACCCGTACTAACGCGCGTACCCGCAAAGGTAAGCCGAAGACGGTTGCGGGCCGGCGGCGAGCACCAACGGCTAAGTAAGTACTTAGCCGGTGCGGTCACGGCCGCCAAAAGTTAGTTAACAGCGGAGGTATAAACTATGCGAGCCAGTAAAACCACTTCCCGAGCCAGGCCTAAAAGCAAAGGGCAGATCCCCTATGGTCGGGTGTGCATCAAATCCACCTTTAACAATACCATTATCACCATTACCGACCCCGGGGGTGATACGCTCTGCTGGGCCAGCGGCGGAACCATAGGATTCCAAGGGACCAAAAAGGGCACCGCGTTTGCGGCGCAACTAGCTGCGGAGAGCGTCGCGCGGCGGGCGATTGAGACTTTTGGTATGAATAAAGTGAATGTGTTTGTGAAAGGACCAGGCTCAGGACGGGAGACAGCCATCCGGGCCTTGCAGACTGCCGGCCTGGAAGTGGCAGAAATAAAGGATGTAACGCCTATCCCCCACAACGGCTGCCGTCCTAAGAAACGCCGGAGGATATAGGACCATGTTGGGTCCGCCAGTGAGCCGGTCACCCAGAAATGTCGAGCAACTAATTCAGAGGTGAGTTATTATTATGGCGCGGTATCGAGGGTCGGTGTGTAGAATCTGTCGCCGGGCGGGGCAGAAACTATTTCTCAAAGGGCAGCGCTGCTACGGCCCTAAGTGTGCTTTTGAGAGACGTAGTAATCCGCCCGGCCAGGTCGGGAGGAGCCGCAGGAGGCCGCGGCCCACTGATTATGGCACTCAGCTCCGAGAGAAGCAAAAGGTGCGCAGTATATATGGCGTGTTCGAGAAGCAGTTCTACCGTTATGTACGCCAGGCTGAGCGGCAGGCCGGGGTTAGTGGTGAGAACCTGCTGCAACTATTGGAACGCCGCCTGGACAATGTGGTGTTCCGGGCCAGCTTTGCCAGCAGTCGGGCTCAGGCACGCCAACTGGTCAACCACCGACACTTTGAGGTCAACGACAGACCGGTTAACATCGCTTCGTATCTGGTTAAACCCGGGGACGTCGTCAAAGTTCGGAATAACAGTAAAGAGATCCTTCCCATTCAGCAGGCAATTGAGGCGGGAGCTGCTGGTGGTAGCCTAAGCTGGCTAGAGGTGGATGACCAGAACCGTAGCGTCAACATTGTAGGACTGCCGGTCCGCAGCGAGATTGACGTTGATGTGAATGACCAGGTAGTAATGGAGTTTTACTCCCGTTAAACAAGAGACCGGCGGCTATCTGTTTAGTAGAGCAATAAGCTGGTCAAGCAAAGGAGCTAGACGCGATGGCTGAGGACGTGCGTCCGGAAATCGTCGTCCTGGAGTTGGATAGAAAATACGGGAAGCTATCCCTCGAGCCCTTGGAGCGAGGTATGGGCCATACCCTCGGCAATGCTTTCCGCCGGGTGTTGTTAGCTCATATT
>JAUWJN010000250.1 GCA_030607655.1 bacterium | reverse complement strand
TGCCACACGCCGCGCTGAGGCCACCCAGCTCCACGCGGATTGCGGCTTTCACTCGGCGACTGCGGACGCAAGGGCTGAATGTTAGTGTCCGCCATAGCAAGGGGGCTGAGGTCAACGCGGCCTGCGGACAACTACGCCGTCAGCACCTCCGTAGTTAATTATTATTCTGCCGGTGTAGCTGCAACTGAGAAGGGGAAAAGCCAATTGTAGAGAACTGCCCAGCTTGTGGCTGAACGCCACGATAATATCACTAATCTGAAAGGATGACCGTAATGATTAAGGTTGGTATCGTTGACTTTGACACCTCGCACGTAGTCCAGTTTACCAAGCGTTTGAATCATGTGGACATCGAAGAGGACCAGTGGGTAGACGGGGCGCAGGTGGTGGCCGGATTCCCGGGGACTTCGGAGATCACCGAGCAGGAGACAGTTGACGAGTATACCAAACAGCTAGCCGACTATGGGGTGGAACTTGTCGGGGCACCCGAGGATCTCATCGGGCAGATTGATGCGGTGATGATTGAATCCCAGGGTGGCAGTGTGCATTTGCAGCGGGCGTGTCCCTTCATTGAGGCGGGGCTACCTACTTATGTTGACAAGCCGTTTGCCTGCTCAACCCGGGACGCGCAGCAGCTCGTTGAATTAGCGGCGGCCAATAACGTGCCGATATTTTCCTCCTCGTCTCTGCGCTATGCTCTGGAGATACAGCAATTGCTGGCGGACTCAGCGACTACCGGACAGGTACTGGGAGCAATGACGTACAGCCCCGCCAGTCTGCATGCGCGCAATCCGGGGCTGTTCCACTATGGTATTCACGCTGTAGAGCCTCTGTACGCCCTTATGGGGCCCGGCTGCCAGGAGGTCTGGTGTGTATATGAGGCCGGGGCGGAGGTGGTAGTAGGACGGTGGGCCGATGAGCGTGTTGGGAGCCTTCGTGGGACTCGCGAGGGAGGTCATTCCTACGGCTTTATGGCGTGGTGTGAAAACGAGGTGCGCGGCGCACAAATTGATGCTAACTACATCTACCGGGAGTTGCTCAAGCGGATAGTGCAGATGTTTGAGACTGGCCAGTCACCCGTGGACCCGAATGAGACTGTGGAGATAGTGGCCTTCATTGAGGCCGCAATGAAATCGGCTCAACTCCAGGGCCAGGCTACCAAGCTCTTTGCCTGAGGTCAGATGCAGCAAATAACAAGTGCCGGCACGATACTACGCTGGGCAATTAATTCTCGGCGGGGGCTTAGGCATTGTCCCAAGTCTCTCTGACGTAGTTGATTCCCGCAACTATGCCCTGCCTGCCTTTCTTGCCGCCGGCTTCCAGGGAAATCCAACCATCGTAGTTGACAGATTTCAATATCCTGAATATCTCGGCGAAAGGAACACAGCCCTCACCAACAACTTGATGCCTCAAATCCGCACTTCGGTCACTGGCATGGACGTGGACAACTCGCTCCTTAACTAACTGGGTAAGTTCGACAGGACTGTCGCCGGCTTCCATCGGGTTTGATGTATCTAGGTTAACCTTCAGGCGTTCATCGCCCACCAGTTCCAGAATTCTCGTGAAATCTTTTATGCTCTTACCAATTTCGGGATGATCCTCCAGCGCGAACATCACCCCATTCTCTTCTGCATAGTCGAGGCTTCTCTTGAGGCAATCCGCCACGTTTTGCAGTGCCTGTTCGCGGGAACAATCCTCGGGCCAACTGCCGTCTGCCGTGGTCCTGATAATGTTGGTACGAAAGATAACGGCTATGTCAACGTCCTGTCGTAGAAACTCAATTTGCGCCAGTCGCTCCTCTTCGGAAGTAGTTGCCAGTTCTCCATAACTGGTAAACATTGATACTTCCAGGCCGGCCTGACTTACTTCATCGGCTATCTTCTCTAACCCGCCCGGTTGGGTAGTTTTCAAATACGGACGATACATCTCGATGCCTGCCAGACCTATATCCGCCGCCATCCTTATCCAGTCACTGAGCGACATCTTCCCGGTATGAATGATGTCATCAAAAAGGCAAATGGGTATGCAACTTATCTTCATTGCTTATGTCCCCTTTTTACTCATAACTGTTTTGAGGGAAATCCAATATATGGCCTGGAGGGCGAATTGCAATTCCGCGGCTGGCAAAGATAAAAGCTGCGGGTTCACATCTAAGAAATTGGCTGCCGGGCCAGGATTCGAACCTGGAACAACTGATCCAGAGTCAGCCGTGTTACCATTACACCACCCGGCAGTCTGTAGTCTTATGATACCACATTATCGGGCTTCAAGCAAGGCTGCCTACGCACTTATGCGCGGGCGGTTTGCACGGTGGGGAACGGGATTATTGGGGCCAGAGACACAACAGCCGCCTTGGTAGGCGGCTTTTGCGCAGGCAAATTGTCCTCGTGGACTCACGGGCTAGGAAATTCGTCAAGCGCAACTTCTACGATGTGGCACACCTTCGCACCCAACGATGCCCAAGCCGAAATAGAGCCTACCACTATTAAAGATAACAGTAACGCATACTCTACAGTTACTAAGCCGACCTGATCAGTCCATAATCTGGATAGAAGCCTTAACATAGCTATTCACCTCATTGGATTAGGAGATTATAGCATAAAGCAACGGCAAAGTCAACCCACTTTCCCCCATGGCTTGAGCTAGTAACATACATAGGTAACACTGTGTTCAGTGGGCCAAGGGAGGCGGGAGTAGTAGCCTTGCCCGCCGGGCCAGGATTCGAACCTGGAACAACTGATCCAGAGTCAGCCGTGTTACCACTACACCGCCCGGGCGCTTAACTAGATGATACCGATTACTGGTTTTCCGGCAACAGCAAGCTCGGAGCCAATCATTTTCCCATGTCGTGCCAATGTCTTTGCAACCTGGCTCGTACTACGTGGCGCACGCGGCTCAGCAAGCCAGTGCGAGAGTTTACGTACCACAGTAGCGGCCATATCAGAACCATAAACAATATCAGGCGCACTATCATCTCCCACCAAGTGCTGGCAAGGCTGGCCATCAACAAGTCAGCGGCCATTCCCGACACCTTGAGAGCCACAATGGCCCACAACAGGGGCACGTGGTAAATGATTAGCTCGGTGACGAGCTGGCGCCGGTGAAAATAGTAGCGCCCCAAGACCACATATAGAGAGATGAAGCTGGCCACTGCATATCCGACTCCCGCGGCTATCGCCACCGGGCTCAGGCTTAGAGTCCGCTGGACCGACCAATAAGCGCCCGCGGCCACCAGAGCTGCCCC
>JAUWJN010000173.1 GCA_030607655.1 bacterium | reverse complement strand
GTATATCTTGGCAAACTGAACTGGTGGGCACTCCGGCAGCGATACTTGCTGCCGACAACAAATTGTTTGTCGTTACGTTGGAAGGCCGCATATACTGTTTTGGTCCCCAGCCTACTGAACCTACGATCTACACCGCAGACGGTATCAAGCCTCCCCTTGATTCTGATAACTGGACCAGGAGGGCCAGATACATTATCGGGCGGACTCGGGTAACCGAGGGTTATTGTCTGGTATGGGGAGCAGGCACGGGAAGATTAGCAGAGGAATTGGCCCGGCAATCTGACTTGCACATAATAGTTGTTGATCCGGACCAAGACAAAATTGCGGCGTTGCGCACTAGGCTAGACAAAGCTGGCTTGTACGGTACTCACATCGTCGCCCATATGGGGGCCCCGCTTTCCTTCCCCTTCCCTCCCTACCTGGCCAGCCTCATCGTTTCGGAGGATTTGTCAGCGGCTGGATTTAATGCCGGTAAGGACTTCGTGGTGAGAGTTTTCTATCCGCTGCGTCCGTATGGGGGTGTGGCCGCTCTTCCTGTCCCACCTAATAGCCAGAATAGTTTCGCCCAATGGGTCGCCGCAGCCGAGATGAAGAATACCGAGGTTAGGCGAGTTGGTGACCTCACATTGCTGCGACGGGTTGGAGCGTTGCCCGGCTCGGCAAACTGGACCCACCAGTACGCAGATGCTGCCAATACCTGTGTGTCCCGGGATAAAGTAGTCAAACCTCCCTTGGGTTTGCTCTGGTTTGGTGGCTCATCTAATATGACGATACTGCCGCGGCATGGACATGGTCCCTCGGAACAGGTCGTTGATGGGCGGCTATTTATCGAAGGGCCCAACACACTACGGGCTATGGATGTTTATACTGGACGCGTGCTCTGGGAAGTCCGGCTACCAGGGCTGGGTACGCATTATGATACTACTTCCCATCAGCCGGGGGCGAATTCCATTGGCAGCAATTACCTCTCAACATCTGAGGCTATCTATGTAGCCTACGGACAGAGGTGCCTACTGTTGGATCCGGTGACAGGCAAGAAGACCTCGGAATTCAAGCTGCCGCTTGAAGCCGGTAGTGAAGAGATACCGACGTGGGGCCACCTCAAAGTATGGGAAGACTTACTCGTTGCCGGCGTTTCGCCAGTGATCTTTGATGCGAAAAAGAAGATAGGCGGCGCCGATAATTGGAACGCTACCTCCAGTAAACGGTTGGTTGCGCTGAATCGGTACAGCGGCCAGGTGCTGTGGACCTTTGCCTCTACTCTGTGCTTTCGGCATAACGCAATTGCTATTGGGGCCGGCAAATTGTTCGGTATTGATCGCCTGCCCGATGCGGTGCTCAACCGTATGAGTCGCCGCGGCGAGACCCCCGACGGTAAGGCTAAGCTGATCTGCCTGGACGTGCGTACTGGTCAAGTGTTATGGGAGACGACCCAGAACATATTCGGCACCTGGCTGGGATACTCCGAGGAATATGACATTCTGCTTCAGGCAGGTCGCCCCTCACGCGATATGCTGCCCCAAGAACCCGGTGACAGGATGATCGCTTACCGGGGGCAGGATGGCACAGTACTGTGGGACAAACCCCACAAATACTTTGGTCCCTGTCTGCTACACAGCGATACGATTATTACTCAGACGATCGATTTGAATGTATTAGGTAACGCCTTCAGTCTACTTACCGGCGAGCCGATAATGCGCACTAATCCGATTACCGGCGTTGAAGTTCCCTGGCAGTTCGGTCGCAACTATGGCTGTAATACCGTCGTTGGTAGCCAGCATCTGATTACATTCCGGTCGGCTGCAGCCGGCTACTTCGACCTAAGAGATGACGGCGGCACTGGTAATCTGGGCGGGTTCAAGTCCGGATGTACGTCAAATCTGCTCGTCGCCAACGGGGTTTTGAATGCCCCGGACTATACTCGCACCTGCACTTGCAGTTATCAGAATCAGACGTCGCTGGCGTTGGTACATATGCCCGAGGCAGAAATGTGGACCTTTAACACTTTTAGCCCAGGGCCAGGACCAGTACGGCGTATCGGGATTAACCTGGGAGCGCCGGGGGACCGCCGTGCACCTGATGGTACGCTGTGGTTGGACTACCCCAGCATCGGCGGACCATCCCCCGACATTCCTGTCAGCATCAGTCCGGAAAACTCACATTGGTTCCGACGGCATTCCTCGCGAGTTAGCGGCGAGGGTTTGCAGTGGGTTGCCGCCTCCGGCGCCAGAGGCCTGACCGCAATTACCATTACACTGAATAACAACCCTGGGCAACCCCGTCTCTATACTGTTGCTTTATACTTCATCGAGCCTGATGACCTGAAGCCCGGCGAGCGGGTCTTCAGCGTCGCGTTGCAAGGCCAGGAGGTTCTGAGAGACTTTGATATCCTCAGAGAAGCCGGCCAGCCGAACCATACGATCGTCAAGGAGTTCAAGGGGATTAGTGTAGCCGGGGATTTAACGGTTAACCTGAGTCCTTCAACGTCAGCCACAGTTAGTGCGGCGATCCTGTGTGGGGTTGCAGTAACTGCTGAAGGGTGGTAAATGTATTAGCAGAGGCTATCCTTCACCTTGTACTATCTCGGTCACCTTCCGCTCCAGCGATGACAAAGCCTCGTCTACGGTCAGCTTATCCAGGATGGCTGCCTGGAGCACCTCCCAGAGTGTGTCCTCGACCTGCGGGTAGGACGGGAACTTCGGGGGGATGATCGCGTACTGGCTCACCGTCTCGTCGAGCAGGCGCATGCGGTGTTCCTCCAACGAACCCGGCTCGGTGGAGTTTACTATATGCTGGTGGACGGCAGGACGGACCGATAGAGCTCCCCCCTGCGCCTCCAGAAGTTGGGACTCGTAAGAGGTCAAGGACCGCATTAACGCCAGCGCACCGTCCAGGTCCTGAACGCTCCGGGGAATGGCAAAGGTGAACCCGCCCGCGTAAGCACAACGTAGGCCGGCGGGACCTTTGGGCAGCGCCGCTAGTCCCACATGCCCTGCTGCCTCTGAGGTCGCGGGGTCGATCATATACTCATAACCACCCGGCCAATCGTGGACCATAGCGGCCCGGCTGGTCTTGAAGGCACTGGCCACCTCGTCATAGTGCATATCCGGCAACTCGGGCAGCGTCACCTTGCGGACGAAGTGCAGGTCGCGCAGATAGTTGAGCGCCCATTTCCCTTCCTCGGAGTTGAAGGCCGGGCGAAGGTCAGCGAAGAACAACTGGCCGCCGGCCGAGGACAGCAACTCGAAGAATGTACCGAATAGTCCCGAGAACCGACCCGGGTAGACGAATCCGGCCCGGTGGGGAAAATCCGCCACTCGCTCAGCGATGTCAGCCAGCTCTTCCCAGGTCTCCGGCCCCTTCTCCCCCACCCAGTCAGTACGGTAGTACAGCAGCCGCACGTCAATATTGCGCGGCAACCCGTACAATTTCCCCTTAATCCTGGCCAACTCGATAATGGACGGGCCAAACTCGGCAATCTCCTCGTCAGTAACCCATTCATCCAGAGGATAGAGCCACTGGGCCTGGCTGGGCGCGTACTTAGTGTGGGTGGAAATAACATCGTACTGCCCTATGCCGCTCGAATAGACCTGGGCGATGTGGTCATTGAGCGCCGGGTGGGTATCCTTGAAACCAATTTCAACCTGCCACCCGGTCTCCTTCTCAAACTCAGCAAAACGGTCATAAAGCCGGTCGTACATCGGGCCGCCGACCAGGGCCACCCTTAGCGTACCTCTGCTGCCAGTCATTGTTATACCTCCTTAGATTTGCCAATTAGCATCGTAGGCCCCCAGGCCGTCAACGGCCCTCCTGTGCGCTGACGCCCTAAGGCGCGCAAGCGGGCCTCCTGTGCGTTTAGGGGCTACTGGAAGGATGAAGTCGGGTCTCCTAAATCGGTGATCGCTGCTATCCTCACACGCGCAAAAAGCAGTCCTGACACAATTGCCCCTAGGACAAGTATAATAACTACCCCCCGCACCCACACTTGTCGGCTTGCCGGATGTATGATGAATGGGAGGCCATAAGTACCCAGCAGCAGGACAGGGAGCAATACCACAAGCAGAAGGCAGCCGCAGCCCAGAGGCACTATACAGCACCCCACCCAATCGTCCTCCTGTCGCGCTTCGGTGTCAGCGGGCTCCTGCTGTGGCGCTGGCCGAGTTACTGGTCTGTCCTCCTGCTGTTGCGGCGGTTCGTATGCCTGGCGTTCTGCCTCCTCTTCAGCGCGGAGTTGTCGGAGTACGCGACGCGAAACTCTGCGAGCCATAATTGTCCCTCCTGAGGAGCAAGCCGTTTCCTATCAATTGCCGGCGAAAACCGCTCAAAACCCCCTACCAATCGCCTGGTTGAAACAGCCCGTCTCCGGCCCTCGTGTGTGTTTGAAAGGTGTTCTCCAGTTAATCTTCAGTTGTGGTCTTGTAGCCCTCTTGCAATGCCCATAGAGCTTTTGCTGGGCCTTTCCTGACCACTTCCACGGCCGCCCACACAAAGCTGAAGCCGGGTGCTAGGTTGAGTATATAAACCCAAACAAAACCACCACAGACCGCCTCAAATGGCTTTGTTATCTCCCACTCTCCCTTAGCGCCTAATACGACTAAATTAAACCCCCAGTAAGCTAGAAAAATAGCTGCTACTATAAACCCCCAAACTAGAGCGACAGCAACTTCTCCGCTCTCTCGCTTCAGCCCGGGATACCACCGAGAGTTTTCCTCCGTCATTTGCCTGCCTCCTGGCACGTCTTGGGCTATCTCCACGTTGTCGTCACTTGTGCTCTTGTAGCCTTCCTGTAATGCCCAAAGAGCTTTTGCGGGTCCCTCTTTGACAACCTTGACGGCTGCCCACACAAAGCTGAACCCCGGTAGTAGATTGAGCACATACGCCAGAAAACCACCCCATATCGCCTGGAATGGCTTTGTTATCTCCCACTGTCCGCTCGCTCCTAATGCCACCAAACTAAACCCCCAATAAGCTAAAAGAATACCCGCCACTATAAAGCCCAAAACTAGAGCGACAGCAACTTCTCCGCTCTCTCGCTTCAGCCCGGGATACCACCGAGACTTTCCCTCCGTCATTTGCTTGCCCTCCTTGCGCTCTGGCCGCGTGTCGTGCCCATCCACGCGCCTCCTGTGCGTTTTGTGGTTGTTCTGGGGGCTTGCCGGATTACGCACTGCTTCGCGAACAGCACGGGTATCTGTTTGTCTATCAGTACCACTCCTCAGCGGGAATTCCTGGTGGCGGCGGGAGTGGCCAGTTGTTCATAAGGGCTTTTACTGCGATGGCCTCTAGTTGGCTCCGTGTGATGCCATACTTCTTGCAAACCCAGTCCCTTGCTTCTTCCATCCGCGATATTCCAAACCTGTCTTCAGCGTTCACCAGGGCCCAATAGATCTCCCTCTCAGATGCCACTCTCGTCGTCCTTGCTGTCGCTGCTGGGCGTTGAACGGGAGCCGGCGTAATATATTCATCTGGTACTGGCCGAGGTGGTGGCGCTGGGTAATAATCAATCCTGCCAGCAGCAGTGTCTTCCTCAATCTTCTGCAAGGCCAGTTCCTCGCGAAGTTCCTCGGGAGTTAACAGTCCTCGCGCCTTCCGCTCGCGGTATGTAAGTTGTGGCGCAGGGGCCTGCGTCGGTTGTGTAATGACCTCCCTAACTGTCTCTGGCTCCTCAGCCTTCTGGCACCCACCGATGACTAGCACAGCGCGTCCCGCAAACGCAAGTAATAGCTTCACTGTGTGCTTCCTCCTGTGCGCTCTGAGCGCCTTTTATGGCTGGCGGAGGGGGAGGGATGCGAACCCCCGGGGCCTGGCGGCACAGCGGCTCTTGGGACTGTCGCCCTCGGCCAGCCCGCCGCTGGTCATTGCTTTGGCAAGGACTTAAGGCTGCTCACACAAGCCAAGTGTTTTGTTACAGTATAGGAAGGCCCTCTTAGCACTGTCAAGAGACATTCATTACTGCGGGAGAGGGATTCCTTATCAATAGCCCAGGGTGACTGCACCATCCACCGGCAGGGCGATGCCGGTGATGAACGAGGCGGCATCACTGGCCAGGAAGGCGACCGCTTCGCCCACCTCATCTTGAGTGGCGATGCGCCCCAGCGGATGCACGGAGTAAATATACTTACGCGCCTCCTCCGGGTCAGGCTGCT
>JAUWJN010000057.1 GCA_030607655.1 bacterium | reverse complement strand
GTAGCTCGAGCATCTGGGCAATCTCCTGGTAAGAGAATCCGTTCAGGTCGTATAGCACTACCACCGCTCTATGCTCCGCGGTCAACTGCTGCAGAGCATTGTGGACTAGCTGCTGACGCTGATGTTGCTGAGCGTGGTGGGCCGGATCTGCTTGCTCATCAGGAACATCGCGCTGCTCGGCCGTGGCCTCGTCATCAGCCAGTAGGGTTAGACTGGCAGGCTGCTTATCGGCCTGGCGGACCTGGTCCAGACATACGTTAGTTACAATACGGTACAGCCAGGTGGAGAACGAGGCTTCGGCCCGGAACCTACCCAGGGCTCGGAAGGCCCGGACAAAGGCAGCCTGGGTGGCGTCCGCCGCCTGGTCAGGGTCGCCGAGTATCCGATAGGCGATATTGTAGGCGAGCTGGTAGTGGCGCCGGACGAGGATGTCAAAGGCAGCAGTATCGCCGGTCTGGCAGCGGCGGATTAGCTCTATCTCCGACTGGGACGACTGCTCGATGCCTTGGCTCACTGTGGCCAGTACCTCACAAGCGCTTCTCAAAGACCACCTTATCGTCTATGTAGACTCGTAGCTGGGCGCCGATGGCGGCCTGCAAATCTACCGTTATTTCGTCACCAGATTCGTGGATTCGGTCATAGATCGTCTCAATGCCCTGCTCGTCGCCCAGGGTCATGCGTACGTCCTGAAAGGAATCGCCGGCGGGCATTACTACTTTTATCCGCCGGAACAAAGTTTTGTGACCGGTAACATCAACTACCAGGCCATATTCAGGCCCCCCACTCACCTCCAGAGCTACTGACTCTCCACGAGCCAGGCTTTGGTGGGCGGGCGGGGTCTGAGCAATTACTTCTTCGGCGGGCTGGTCGCTGCACCGGCGAGTGATATCACCCACCGCCAGGTGTTTGTCTTCCAATATCTTAATAGCCTCATCAAGGAGCTTGCCCACCACGTCAGGCACCTTAATCTCCCGCGGGCCTTTGCTGACCGTCAGTTCCACTTGGCGGCCCGCCCGCACCCGCGTCCCGCCACTCGGCCGCATACTAATCACTCGGCCTTCGGGAACCGAGAAGTGATACTTCTGGGCGACGACCTTTGTGGTAAGGTCAGCCTTGGTCAGTATCTGCTCAGCCTTTTGCCGGGGCACGCGCACTACATTGGGCACGACTACCTCCGGGCCCACCGCGCCTAGCCCGACTATCGAGACCACCAGAAACAGTAGTGCCGCCCCACCGCCAATAGCGGCCAGAATGGCTAGGCCCTTAAGCCACACCCAGAGTATACTCTTGCGCCACCAGGCCACGGGCGACATACCTTCGCTCCATCTATACTAGTCTACTAAGCTTCTCATAGCCTGTTGAAAGGCGGGTAGTTGTACATCCGCGGTAATGCGCACTTGACCTATGGTGGGCACTACCGGCCAGCGCAGCCGTCCACGGGCAATCTTTTTATCCACCGATAAAGCCGCCGCGGCCTGCTGCAGGTCAATACCGGCGGCACTCGTGGGCAACCCCACCTGTTGTATTAGTTCGTGCAGCTTTGAGGCTGTCTCAGACTCAGCCAACCCCAGCTCGACGGCCAGGCGGCTCTCGGCAATCATGCCCAGAGCCACGGCCTCGCCGTGGGCCAGGTCCCACTCAGATGCGGACCGTTCCAAGGCATGGCCAACCGTGTGACCGTAGTTCAGTATTACCCGCTCACCGTGCTCGTGAGGATCGCGGCTGACCACCTCCGCCTTTATCTGACAGTTGCGCGCCAGTAGGTACTTAAGCACGATGGGGTCACCGGCCCAAATGCGGGCCATATTATTCTCCACATACGCAAACAGCTCAGCATCAGCTATGGCCGCATGCTTGATAACCTCGGCCAGACCACAGCGAAGCTGGCGTTCCGGCAGGGTCTGCAAGCACTGGGTATCAATGATAACTGCCTGCGGCTGATGAAAGGCACCCACCAGGTTCTTGCCCGCCGGCAGATTTACGGCGACCTTCCCCCCGACACTGGCGTCAACCTGCGCTACCAGCGAGGTGGGTAGCGCTACGAAGTCAATGCCGCGCATAAAAGTGGCTGCCACAAACCCCGCCAAATCGCCGATGACTCCCCCGCCGAGGGCAAAAATAGTCGAACTGCGGTCAAAGTCGGCCTCTATCAAGGCCCCGTAAAGCTGTTCAGCGGTGGCCAGGGATTTGCTGGCCTCCCCGTCGGGAACGGAGAAGAGGCTAACCTCCCAGTCGGCACTGGTAAGAGCATCCTTTACCGTGTCGGCGTACAGCGATACCAGGTTATCAGAAGTGATTATCCCCGCCCGGCGCCCGGGCTCAGCCGGGGGAACAATCTGGCCTGCTGCGGACAATAATCCGTCGTCAATGTCAATCAGATAGCTATACGGGCCCATAGCTATCGCCACCTGCACGGCGCCCGGAACCAGGAAGGTAGCTCGCGGGTCAACAATCATCAGGTCCTTACAGCGGTCGGCGACTTGTTCCGGCGTGAGGGTATCAGTATCCAGGTGATAGTCGGCCTGCTGGTAACCCTGTTCGCGAGCCGCTAGTAGCCGCTTGATCTCGGCCAGTGGGTCGGGAGTATTCAGCAGGGGGCGCTGATCAGTGCCGGTGATACGCTCTAGAATGGTCTCAGCAGAGGCCTGCAGGCAGATGATGGGTCCCGCAGCCCGCAGCAGCTCCACGTTCTCGGGCCGTAGCAGCATACCACCACCAGTGCTTAGGACTAGTGCCTCCTGGCCCGGGACCTGCCGCAAGACAGCCGTCTCTCGGTCACGAAAGTATGGTTCGCCCTGGGTAGCGAATATCTGGGCAATGGAGGTGCCTTCCTGTTCTTCGATGAGGGCATCAGTCTCTAGGAACTTCAGACCCCAATGCTGGGCCAAGAGCCTGCCCACCTGGCTTTTTCCGGTGCCCATAAAGCCAGTCAAGATTATGGCACCAGCCGGCGGGCGAAACCGAGCCATCTGGTTAATCCTCCTCGCCGGCCCACAATTCGGTGAGCCGAGTCCAATAGGCTTGATAAGCAGCCGCCACATCCTGTAGACTATCGCCGCCAAACTTCTCCCGAAAGGCCTGGGCTATGATGAAGGCGACCATCGCCTCGCCCACCACCGCCGCCGCCGGTACGGCACAGACATCGGAACGTTCGGCGTGGGCGGGGGTGGGCTGCAAATCCTGAAGCGAGACGGAGGCCAAGGGGCGGGTGAGAGTAGGGATGGGCTTCATGGCCGCCCGCAGGACAATGGTCTCGCCGTTGGACATTCCTCCCTCCAGGCCGCCGGCATTGTTGGTCGGGCGGACAAAGGGCCAGGGAGTTCGCTGGGCATCAAACTCAATGGGGTCGTGGACCTGGGAGCCAGGGCGGTCGGCTACCTGGCGGCCCAAGCCTATCTCCACACTCTTGATGGCGGGGATGCTCATCAGCCCCGCGGCCAGCCGGCCATCGAGGCGCTCCGGCCAGCTAGCCATGGAACCCAGCCCGGGCGGAGCGCCGAACGCGTAGACTTCAAAGATGCCGCCGAGACTATCGCCGTCCTGCTTGGCCTTATCTATAGCCGCGCGCATTTGCTCCGCCGCCCGCGGGTCGCCACAATGCACATCACTGGCCTCCACGGCCGTGAAGAAATCCTCGTCAAGCTGCTCGGGCAGCGCCGCTTGTACCCCCCCGATGCTTACCACACAGCTATGGATACTGATATCAAATTGGGCCAATAGGTGTTGACAGATTGCTCCTGTGGACACGCGGGCCGCGGTCTCGCGGGCACTGGCCCGCTCCAGGACGTTGCGCATATCCCGGTGCCCAAACTTGGCCGCCCCAGCTAAATCGGCATGACCGGGGCGCGGTACAGATACCCGCCGCTGGCTGATAAAGTCGTCACGCGCAGGCTGGGGAGACATTTCCTCTTCCCAGTTGGGCCAGTCCCGGTTCTCAATAATTAGCCCCAGGGGTGTGCCCAAAGTCCGGCCGTGGCGTACGCCACTAGACACACAGACCTGGTCAGATTCTATATCCATACGGGCCCCGCGCCCGTATCCACTTTGGCGGCGGTGCAGTTGCTGGTTGACCAATGACAGGTCAATGGGCAGACCAGCAGGCAAGCCTTCCAATATGGCTAGCAGGCGCGGTCCATGTGACTCGCCGGCGGTATGAAAATGCAATGAGGTGGCCACAACCGCCCTCCTTTACACACAAACGGCACCTTATGACTGTGCCGTTTGTGCCAGCGACTACCCAATTATACCCGGTACCAGTGGCTATTGCCGGGGTATCGGCCTGATGATGCGCGGGGTGACGAATATCAACAACTCGGAGTTGCGTATCGACTTCTTCTTGGATTTGAATAACTCCCCGATTATCGGAATCTCGGACAGCAAGGGCGTCTTTTTGGTATTGAAGGTTTCATTTCTCCGAATCATTCCCCCGATGACGAGGGTGTCACCATCGGGTATCCTGACTTGAGTATAAACGGTCTGGGTACTGACAATGGGCAAGGTTTCGCCGGTGGGGCCGACTACAGTGCCAACCTGGTCGTCAATCTCCGGTTCCAGGTCCAGGACAATAGTATCATCCTCGCAGATTCTGGGGGTGACGTACAAAGCTTGCATCACTGAGACGGTGTCACTCTCGTAGTCAACCTCTCGCTGGCCGAATTGGTTGTAAGTTATAGTAGCATAGAAGTACGGTATCTCAGTGGAGAACTGGACTTCGGCAGGCATATTATTCTGGGTAGTCACGCGCGGCTCGTTGATTATTTGGGCGCGTCCCTCGCTGATCAAAGTACGCAATTCGGCCTCGAACCGCCCACGCTTAAATCGGCCCACATTGATACCTTCGCCGGGAGCAAAGCCCAGGTTGAACCACTCCAACGACCCGTTAGAAACAAACCAGTCAATACCAAAGGCCGTATCGTGAGTGGTCTCCACCTCAATAAACTTAGCGGATATTTCCACCTGCTTAGCGGGTTGGTCCAGGTAAGCGAGTATTTCGGCGAATGCATCAATCGCCTCCTGGGTTCCCCGCACCAGCAGGACGTTCTGTTGCATGAGGGCAATGGGTGGGACCATCCCGTCGGGCAACATATTTCCTGCCGCGCCAGCGCCGCCTGCTTGGCCGCCATAGCCGCCTGCTTGGCCGCCATAGCCACTCGCTCCGCGCAAGCCACCGCCTAGTCCTCCTCCTTCGTAGCCACCGCCACCTAGCCCGCCCATCCCTCCGGGATACTGTGCCCAACCGCCCAACCCGGCGGCACCGGGAGCCGATAATCCGCCGGTGAAGGGCAGGCTGCCGGCCCGGGCGCCGCGAGACAAATTGCCGTAAGGTCCGGTGCGAGGCCGTAGGGTGGCGCGAGTACTTTCTACCACATCACCACCAAAGGCTAACGCGATTACCCTGGGGTCTTCATATTTAACCTTAAGCTTAGTGGTAATTATCTTCGCGGCGCTCGGCGCAGTTGCCATCTCCCCTGAGGGAGAAGGCGGTGGGGCTAGCGTGGGGAGCTGGACTGCGGGCTCCTGCTCGGCGCCGGTCCGCGCTGATACCGCGGGGGTCTGACCGGCAAGTGGGCCGGTTAACTCCGTGGCCATCTGCTGACCGGGCAGCGGAGCGGACAACGCTGACGGCGAGATAATGTAGGTGGTGTCGTCTACCTTGTAACAGCGATAGCCCGTGGCCTGGGCGATTAGCCATAGGGCCTGTTCAACAGTCTTGCCCTGCAGCTTCATACTGGGGATTTCCCCCTCTACCCCCTGGGTAATCACTATATCCACATCGGCCGCTCGCCCTAACATCCGCAGCACATCAACGATGGAGCCGGCCTTAATATCAATATTGATGGGTAGCTGGCCAGGCTGCTGGTCAGCCCTCAGTGGGCCGGCGACGCCCATTATGGCGATTAGTGCCGCGATGATAAGTGTAATTGCTATCTTCTGCTGCCAAAGCTGTGAGCTAAACATAAATAGCCCTCCCTGCACTGCTTGCCTCGGTTCCTCTGCATTCGACAACTTCCTCCGGACTGCTGCCCGACGGGCGACTGCCTGATTCTCTTATTAGATATGCGAATCAATCTATTATTACTATCAGTAGCCACCGTAACTGCTTCGGGAACTACTGCTTCGGGAACTGCTGCTTCGGGAACTGCTGCTCCTGGATCCGCCCCGGCCGCCCTGATCGTATCCGCCCCGGCCGCCCTGGTTAGATCCGCCCCGGCCATAGTCCCTACTACTTCCGCCACTTCCGCCGTATCCACCACCACCACCGCCACCGCCGCCGGTGTAGTCCTCCTCGCTAAGGCCAATTCCGCCGAATATATCTACGACTAGCCACGGATTGATAGACTTCAGTGGTATGATACGCATCACACAGTTCTTCGGATCCCACTGCTCGGGGATTTCAGCGGCTTGAGCCTGGGCACCGGCCCCGAGCTGGACCTGACCAGGGGGCTGGCGAAAAGGCACTGGTGCCGCCATCCCGGGCTGCCCCCAGGTGGACTGGGTCTGCTGCGGCCAGGTCCGCTGGCCGGCAGCGGCCCGCTGGGGCTTGTCCCGAATACGCCAGACTCCGCCATCATTGACTGCGGTCAGGTTGGCGGCGTCCAATATGGTGCGGAACGCCTCCTCAGGTGCAGCATTCACCAATGAGGCAGTAATCTTTCTTTGGCCTACTTCGTTGGGTAGCGAGTAGTTAAGTTGGAACTGGCGATTCAGGGCCGCCAGCGCATCTTTTACCGCCACGCCATCCCACTGAAAGTTGGCCCGCGCCTGTGCCCTCACTGAGTTGTTGCCTGCTATTAGTACCATCCCCATCACCACCAATACCCCGGTTAACTTGACATATCTCACTGTCCTCGCCTCCTATGATCCCTAGGTTTGTTTTTCCCAGTATCCGGTAGCTTATATTGACGCACAGCCGGACGTTAAGTTCGGTTGCTATTTACCTCTTAAGAACACTCGTTGTAGCTCGCCGGTGGCCTGATTCTTGACTACGACGTAGTCTTGGCCGATCTCGATGACCTGCCAGTCCTCCACCCAATCGCCCGGTTGGACACTCCCGCTCTTACCGTCAACCGTTTCGTAGGTAGCCGTGGGGCTGCCCTCCATCCACAGCCACATAATGCTGCTGATACGCAAGAATTTCTTCTCCGTAGGTGGTGGCGGCCCGGGTGGCGCCGGCCGGGGGAACCGCTCGGGGCGCACAAAGCCGACCCGAGTTGTAATGGGTATGCGACTCCAATCCGGCCCGTACCTAATAGCGCGGGTAGCGAGGGCCTGGATGCGGCCTATCGCTATTTCGCCACCGGGAGCGCCGAAGGGATTAACCCGCGAGGGCTCTAGCGGGTCTTTCGGTACAGATACTAGTGATGGGGCGGCCATCGGGCCACCCGCCATTGCCTCAGGCGGCGCGCCCATACCGGGCGGCATATGATAATCTGCTGGCCCACCCCCTGGTGCCGGCTGCGCCTGGACCGAAGGGCTACCTTTTTGACCGGCAGGCAGCACGAACAGAAGCAATATTATGATTGCTATTACGAATGCGGCGATGCCGCCTACTACCATGGTTTTGGCCTTCCATTCCCGGTTCATAGTCCCATGGCCCTCTCTAACTGTCTGTCCTACCTGCTGGGCAGGTTAACCTTACTACACTACATCGGCGGCCTTTGCAGCGCGCCCGCTTCTCAGGGCGCTCCTCCCGGCGCTCCTGCCATCCCCGGTCCTCTTCCTGACCTGCCCGGTGGTCCTATTGGCGCTGCCCCCGGTGCTGCTCCTGGCATACCACCCGGTAGTCCCATGCCGGGCATACCGGGCATACCACCCATCCCTGGCATACCGTATGCCCCAGCCCCTACTGCTGGAGCCGCTGCTGCTGGCGGGACCTCCACTAGCAGGTAGATAGACAAGGGAACCTGTGCGGTTATTGTATCACCTTCGCCGGATAATGACAAGCTACTTACTATCACTACCCGAGGAAAATTGCGCAGTGACTTATAGAGCTTCTCTATTGAAGCCAGTGACCCCTCCACTGTTATACTTATCTGGTGGCCGCCGGTTATCTGAATAAAACCGGTGGGCGGGGCCGATGGCGGCACATTGGGAGGGGCAGGGAAGGAAACCCCTGAAATGAGAGTGCACCCACTGGCGTCCACGAACTCTTCAATTAGTTCGGGCAGAGTCTGACGATACTCTGGCCACAGAGTAATCATAGCGGTTATCGGCTGGGTAAAAGAGATGGGAATACTGCGCTCGTCCTGGGCGGCAGCCAGTTTATCCTGGAGCCTGTCCCATTTTTTGTCTACCCGAGCTAGTTCTTCCTCAACGCTGTCCAGTTGGGCCGCCTCGGCCTGCTCTTTCTCTAAGTTACTCTGGAGCTGGGCTAGAGTTTCTTGTTGCGGCTTTATCAGCATAAAAAACACACCCGCGCTGACGCCGACAATCAGCACGACTCCTATTATCATTATAGCTATAGGCGGTATTCTACCCATAATAGCGTCCCTTTGAACTCAATATTGCGACCGGAGACTTAGGCCACCTGGCCTAAGTTTCCTCAGCTTCCAGTTCTTCTAACGACTCCTCCTCGCCTGGCGCTGCGCGGCCTGGTGCACCGGGTGTAGCTCCCCCCGGCGGTCCCATCCCCTCGGGCATACCCATCCCGGGCATATCCATACCCATCCCGGGCATACCCATCCCGGGCCCACCGAATGCGGGCACTGCCCCTCCAGGCTGGGGTGTGGTTATGGGCTCGGTGAGGCTAGCCGTTATTTGTAAGATAATTTCCTCTTCCGGGCTTCCGGCTTCGACGGATCCGCCTGCTGCCAGCCCGCCAGTCGGTGACATCGGCCCCCCTCCCATAGGTGGTCCCATGCCCGCCGGTCCCGCTCCTGGCATACCTGCCATAGGCATACCCGCCATGCCTGGTGCCCCTCCAAATGTCGCCTGCGTCGTGCCCCCGACTCCCGCCACCGATTTTCCGGCGGGCACTCCCGACATACTAATACCAGTCAACGCCGGACAGCGCAACAGATTGAGCAGAAATCGCCCGGCCTCCTGGGTGCCATGAATAGCTACGGTAAATCGTACACTACTGCTACTACTGGCAGAGCCTCCGCCGTAGCCTCCAGCTGCCATTCCCATGCCTGGCATTCCCATGCCGGGCATTCCGCCACCCCCCATTCCCGCGCCCCCTCCTGGGGTGATGCTAAAGTCCAAAACCTGAGCGCGCTCCCAGATATACTTGTTAATCTCGTGAAACCGATCCCAGAACACTCTCCCGCTGCTATCGGCCTGGGCAATGAACTGCAATTTATCCTGAATGGGCTGGAGGTCAGACTCCTTAGACTCCTTCTCGCTGCGCAATTCTCGCACGTGGTCGGCTTTCGGTTTAACCTCATCCAACTGGGCTTGGACGTTGCTTATATCGGTCTTAATCTTGGCAAAGACGACAAAGCAGAAGACCAGAGCGCCGATCAGTACCAGCACAACTAGTGCCAATAGCTTTCTATTAGTGCGGGCAATCCCAAATTGTCGGGGCAACAGATCGATCTTTAGCACTGTGAGTTCCCCTTCTTAATCTTCCACCATATCCCACATCGCCAAGCCTATGGCTACTACGGTAGCTGGGCCTACCTGGGCCAAGTAGCTTTCCGCGACCTGATCGGGGTCGCAAATTATATATTGGTAAGGATTAGCAACCTGGGTAGGCACTCCCGTCTCGCTATGCACAAACTCAGCCAGTCCCGGAATTACCGCGCTGCCTCCCGATAGCAATATGGTACTTATGTGCTCCTCACGGTGTTGACGTTGATAAAAATCTATGCTGCGGCCGATTTCGGTGGCCAAATCGTACAGGGGCTCGGCTATGGCCTCCTGGACGGCCTGACGCGCCTGGGCGACATCGTCGGCCCCCTCTGCCCCACCGGCGGGCGCTTCACCCGCTTCGCCAGTAGCCTCAGTCAAATCGGCAAACTGACGCTTCGCCCGCTCGGCGTGCTGCTCATCGCCGGTAATATTTTCACGGATTGCGGCGGTTAGCGCATTGCCCGCCGTCGGCAGAGAGCGGACAAAGTGCAGCCAGCCCTTATTCTCGATAGATATACCGGTAGTGGTGGCCCCGATATGAACCAGTGCCACGGTTTGATCCTTATACCCATTGGACGCGGCGTGGACCAAAGCACGGCTGATGGCCAGGGGCTCAACATCAATATGGACCGGGGTAAGCTTCGCCCCGGTAAGTGCCTCCACATGGGCGTTAACCATATCCTCTTGGGCTACGGCGAGGAACACGTCCATACTCTCCCCCTCCGCCGCCTCGCCGGCCTCAATGACCTGATAGTCGTATATCACCTGATCTACAGGGAAGGGAGTCTGGCGGTCCAACTCCCACTGCATCGCGTC
>JAUWJN010000071.1 GCA_030607655.1 bacterium | reverse complement strand
GAATTGCTGGTGGTGATAGCGATCATTGCTATCCTGGCGGCAATTCTATTCCCCGTGTTTGCGAAGGCGCGGGAGAAGGCAATGGCCACGGCCTATCTGAACAATATGAAGCAGTTTGCGCTGGCCCTCCAGATGTACATCGGCGACTGGGACGGCTTCTACACCTGGTCCACGGGGATGGATGGAGTATACCCCAGCCCTGAGCCGAACATTAGCTCAGGGCTGATGCCCTACGTGAGACTGATGGATTTACTGGATCATCACTGTGCCAGCAACCGTATCCGGGCCAGGCGTAATCTTAGTAGCGGTGCTTGTCCAGAGTTGAAGCGGCGCCGGGGCCCCCCCGCCATCGTCAATTTCAAGGGTAGTGGCGCCCGCCCCGCCGATTGCCCGGAACTGAATCGTCAGTATCTGGGTATTGCTAGTGTTCAGGTTGAGAATCTGGTTGGCGCCTTCATCCCAGCCGACAACCGCCGCCCGGATCTCCCCCGGGGTGCTCACATTCTTCGCAATTATATGCCCGGTGGGAACCGCGTTGCCCGGCTGGACGGAGTCTGCACCATTGACGAGCTGCAGCTTAGCCTCATCATACCGCACTGTCATCTGGCCACCCACGGGGGGGGTTGCTGCCGGGCTGTTGACCATACACACCGCTACTGTCACCGTACTACCTGCCGCGACCTGCCTACTCTCCACATAGACAGTGAAGCCGCTTGCAGTTAGTGTGACGGTAACAGCCCTGGTGATAGTATTCGCTGGTGCGTCGGCATCGTAGGCAATAACCTTAATGGTATGAGAACCCAGTGAACAGCCCGTGGTATCCCAGTTGTACAAATACGGCGAGGTCGTATCAGTCTCTTTCAGAACATCATCAATGAAGAACTCTACCTTAGCCACCCCCGCCCGCGCTGTGGCCTCCGCACTGATAGCCACATTCTTGCCCTGCTCGTACAAATCTCCCGCCTTGGGCGCGGTGATAGTCAAAGTGATTGTTGCGCCCCCTCCTCCCCCTCCATCACATCCACCTATCAGCAGGGCTCCAACAACCAACAAACCTATTGCCCACCACCTGCCCACGGCCATTACCCTTGTGCAGTTCATACAGATACCTTTTCTTTGGGCTGATGCTGTAAGCATTCTCGCAATAATTATGCTAAATGAGACTGTTGCAAAATCCGTGGGAGGGGCATCCACTTGTCCTGAGCCTGCCGAAGGGTGCCCCGATATCTGCATAGGTTCTGTAGACAAAAATTACACAATCTGTTGCGGCAGGCGGTCCTCAACCACCTTTTGCAACAGTCTCTATAGCCTATATCGGTGGTGGCGGTGGTGGCCCCTCGCCCCCGAATGGCCAGACAATCGTACCCGCGGCGGCTTGCAGGACTTTCACTGCATCTCCGATCTCAACCTTGCCATTGAAGTCACAATCGGCATTGTGTTTCTGCATAACGTCGTAACTGCTAGGGTCAACCACGATATTCATAATCAACTGGGCATCGTTAGTAGTGGGATTACCGTCCCCGTCCATATCCCCTATGGATGCCGCTGCGGGCAGCACTACTTCTCCGCTGCCTGCCGGACCCGCGAGAGAAGTTGAAGCATCACCATCTGCCGGTGAACGGTGCCCTCCCCCACACCCCGCCATCGCCAGGGCAACAACCACGCCCCCCACCAGCAGGATAGTTACAATGCCACTTACACTATGCTTCTGAGCAATATTCATAACATAACCTCATAGACATGTCGGGGGTACGACGGAAAATTATCGGTGAGACGCTCCTGAGCGACTGGCACATTCCACACCTCGGCTTTGCGTGCGGAGCACCGCCGGCGCTTTCACTTGCGCCCGCCCATCTGGCAGATGATTGGTCGCGCGTCGCGCATGGTGAATTACTTTCGCCCTGATCCTGATCAGTCTCTGCTGCACACTCCCCGGCAAGGCCAACCGCCGCCCAGGTTGCAGACTAAACCAAGCAATGCCCGCCGCACTTGATCGCCACGAAGCGACGGCACTGCATCTGTTACTGCTATTGCGTTCCGGTCTTTCGACTCATTTAGGGAGAAGAAAGTTCCCTGTCTGCTATTCCTTTGCCAGTCATTCCCCTACCCATCAACAAGTTTCTGTCATTCCCGTGAAGGATTTTGCTATCCAGAGCACGAACTCACTTATAATAACACTAATTTTCAGGCCCAGCCGGAGTGAGTTACCTGTCCTTATCCGAAGACAGCCTCAAATTCGCGGTAGGCCGAGACGCCGAAAGCCCTGGGCCAGTTGTCCTCGCCCCCCCCCGTTTGGGCAGCGACGAAATGAACCTGGCGGAGTTCCCTTTTGCTCTGCTGTCTGACCGCCAGCCGGACGGGTTAAACACCCTTGAGTTTTCCGACTCAATCCGGGGCAAGGACGGCCAGCCGGTAGAGCGCTCCTGGGTAGTCACAGGCGGCGAAGACTTCGGCCTACCCGTAGCCAGTGACGAGCAGGTTTATGTGGCTCTGATGGAGATAACCCGCAGCCAGGGCTATGCTACCCGGGTTATTCATTTGACCCGTTACGAGCTAATCAAGCGTCTTGGTTGGCCTGACAAGGGGGGTAGCTACACCCGGCTCAAGGCTGCTCTGGACCGCTTACTCGGCGTAACGATAACTGCGCAGCAGGCTTTTTGGGATAAGGCCCAGCAATCGTACGTTGATGTCGGCTTTCACATCATTGACGACTATGCTTTATACAGTGAGCCTCGCGGCCGCAAGCCGTCCGGGCCGCGGCGGCCTTTACCGATGAGCTACATTGCCTGGAACGAAGTCATTTTCAAGTCCTTCCAGGCTGGGAACATCAAGCAGCTTGACACGGGCTTCTATTTTGGCCTCCGCAGCGCGGTTTCGCGCCGGCTATTCCGTTATTTGGACAAGAAGCGTCTTGATGGCAAGTCCGCTTTTCGGATTGGTTTACGCAAGCTGGGTTTTGAGAAGCTGGGGATGAGCCGCAACTACTACCCGAGCCACATCAAGCAAGAATTACAGCGCGCTCATGACGAGCTACAGGCGAACGGCTTTCTGGAGGGGTTCAGGTACTACCGTCCGGGCCGCGACGTTGACGAACGAGTTATTTACTGGTTCCCACACACCGCTGCTCCTGCCGCGCCCAATTTACCCACTGGTTTACTTGACGCGCTGGCGGTTCTGGGTGTAACTACTTCAGTTGCTCGCCGACTGATTACTCAGCACGGTGCAGAGGTCGCCCGCCAATTAGAATACCTGCCCTATCGCGACCCGCACGATGCTCCGGCGATGCTTGTGGAGGCTATTCGGGGCAACTGGGCGCCGCCGGCCAGCTATCTGAAGGCTCAGGCCAAGCAGGCGCAGATGCGCCAGGAGGCCGAAGCGGAACTCCGCCGCCAGCAAGAGCGCAAGCATCACATTGAGGAGCGCCGGGCAGCGCTTGATGCTTCTCACGAGGCGTTAGCTTCGCTCTCCCCCACTGAACGCCGCGACATTGAATCTACTGCACGGCGGCAACTCACCGAGGGCAATCCGGCTTTAGCTGCTCATCCTGACAGTGCTGCTTACGAGATAGTTCTCCGGGACTACATCACTGCTCTGCTACAGCGCCGTTCCGACTCTTAACAAGCATCTGCCCTACTTGACATCTATGTTTGTTGCCCCTATAATCTTTTTAATTACATCACGCCCTGCTGGAGGACCACATTATGCTACGCAATGCTGCTCTATCTATCCTTCTGCTATCTGTCCTGTTACTGGTCGGCTGCGGCCGTGCCCGCGAGGCCCAGCAAGCCGTTCAGGCTGGCCGCCAGTTACAGCAAAAAGGCGAGACAACCATTAAGACTGACGAGGGCGAGGTTCAGATCAAGACAGACAAAGCTGGCGAGCAAGCCACTGTCACTGTTGAGGACGAATCCGGCCAGAAGCATTCTATCACCGTCGGAGAGGACCTCGACACTTCCGAGCTATCTCTGGCCATTTACCCGGGTGCCACCAAGGAGCACGGTCAGGTCATCACCACTGATCGGGGCAAGCAGCTCAGCTTCGGCTTCACCACTACGGACAGCTTTGACAAGGTTGCCAAGTTTTACAAGGGCAAGTATTCCGACGCGAAGATATCTGACATAAAGATGCCTGACGGTCGCCTGCTCAACATTGGCATAGCCGAGCCACCCGATATGACTTCTGTTGCCGTCCACCAGGCCGCTGACGAAGACCAGGTCGCGATAATCCTCATCGAGCAGAAGTAGCCCCCACTCCCGCCAACCTGTCTTACTTCTTTCCCCGCAGCCTCTTGGTTGCGGGTTTTTATTAGAGGACTGCCTCGCGCCTCTGGCGAACATCTGCTCAACTATGCCTTTCACCCAATATCTCAAGAGCCTTCGCGAAAACCTGCGCACCGGCCAGGCCGGCGAGGAGACTCACCGCCTTGCGCTTCAGCACTTGCTCGATGAATTGGGTGGCGACATCCAGGCCATTAACGAGCCTACCCATGTCCCCTTCGGCGCTCCTGATTTCATCATCAAGCGTCACGACGCCCCTATCGGCTACATTGAGTGCAAGGACATCGGCACTAATCTTGACGAGGTTGCCCGCTCCGAGCAGCTCACCCGCTACCTGGATTTCCCCAATGTCATCCTCACCGACTACCTGGAGTTCCGTTGGTATCGCGAGGGCGAGCTAATTGAGCCGATTGCCCGTGTCGGTCGCCTGACGCGTGATGGCACTGACATCAAGCGCGACTCCGCCGGCGTCGTCCAGGTCGCTGAGCTACTCACTGGCTTTTTCACTGCCGAGCCGCTCATTGCTGCCACTGCCACCGACCTCGCTCAATACCTCGCCGGCAAGGCCCGCCAGCTCCGCTATGCCGCCAAGTGCGTCCTATCCGGTGAGGGCAAACAGGGCACTCTTCACGCCCTCCACGCTGCCTTCCGCGAGACGCTACTGCACAACCTGAGTGCGGACGACTTTGCTGATATGTACGCTCAAACGCTCGCTTATGGCCTGTTCAGTTCCTGTTTTGAGCTGCGGCGTGACCAGCCCGGCGCTGACTTCACCCGCTGGGAAGCCGCTCGCTACCTCCCCAAGACGAACCCCTTCCTGGCTGACTTGTTCTATCACATCAGTGGCCGGGAGTTGGATGATCGCGTCGCCTGGGCGGTTGACGATATCGCCGAACTGCTCAACCGCGCCGATATGAGCCAGATTGCCGCCGACTTCGCCCGCAAGCCGGGCCGCGAAGACCCCGTCGTCCACTTCTACGAGGACTTCCTCGGCGCTTATGATCCTGCGAAGCGCAAAGCGCGGGGAGTTTACTACACGCCTGAGCCGGTCGTCAAGTATATCGTCCACTCCATTGACCACCTGCTCAAGGAGAAATTCGACAAGCCCCTGGGTCTGGCCGATGAGAACGTCTACATTCTTGACCCCGCCTGCGGCACCGGCACCTTCCTCTACTTCGTCATTGAGCAGATCAAGGCCAACCTCAAAGAGGCCGGCCTCGCCGGTGCTTGGAGCGACGACTATGTCAAGCAAAACGTCCTCCCCCGCCTCTTCGGCTTCGAGCTACTTATGGCCCCCTACACCATCGCCCACATGAAGCTGGCAATCCAGTTACAGGACCTGGGCTATCACTTCTCCGGAGACGAGCGCCTCGGCATCTACCTGACCAATACGCTGGAGGAGGCCATCAAGGTTACGGATACACTGATGGGCTTCGGATTGCAGCTGGCCATCGCCGAGGAGGCCAACGCCGCCGCTGACATCAAGCGCGAGAAGCCGATTATGGTCGTGCTCGGCAATCCACCATATTCCGGCCATTCCGTCAATGCAAGCACCCGAACGATATGGGCGAAAGTCGGCAGCAAAGTGGAAACCTGGGTCAATCATGAACGACGCCAAGTGACGGTCAAGCCTAGCCGAAAAATCAAGGCGAGCACCGTGAGTCTCAAAGTGAAGACCTTTATCGGCGATCTTCTGGAGGACTACTACAAGGTGGACGGTTTGCCCATCAAGGAAAGGAACTCCAAGTGGCTACAAGATGACTATGTGAAGTTCCTGCGCTTTGCTCAGTGGCGCATCGAGGAGACCGGCCACGGTATAGTCGGCATGATCACCAATCACGGCTACCTGGACAACCCGCCCTTTCGGGGTATGCGCCAATTCCCTCATACGAGCCTTTGACCATATCTGGTTGCTAAACCTGCACGGGAACTCGAGGAAGAAGGAGAAGACCCCCGATGGCGGCAAGGATGACAACGTCTTCGAGATCGAGCAGGGCGTCGCCATTGGGCTCTTTGTGCGGGAACCAGAACGGGCGGAACAGGCCACGGTACGCCACGCCGACTTGTGGGGGCTGGAAGAGGGAAAATCCAAGACCTTGGCAGCAACAGATGTCAGCCAGACGCATTGGGATGAACTATCGCCCGCTTCGCCCCATTTTCTGTTCATCCCCTATGATGCAAACCTGGAACGCGAATACGATCGGGGCTGGAAGATGACAAGTCTGTTTCCACTAAACGGTGTTGGCATGACTACAGCCCGCGACCACGTGGTCATAGACTTCGTGGAGGGCCCGCTTCTTCAACGCGCACAACTCTTCCGCGATTCGACCGATTCCGACGTTGAGCTGTGCCGCCAACTGGGCGTTCCCCAGAAGAAGGGATGGAACATCCAGGCCGCCCGTCGATTGATCCGGCAGGAGACTGATCTCCGTCAATTCATAGAGTCGGTCACCTATAGACCTTTCGACAAGCGGTTGATCTTCTACCATGACTCTCTAGTATGGCGGACGGTCAAGCGGGTCATGCAGCACATGCTGGCCGGGGACAATCTGGCGCTCATAGCCACGAGGCAGACGCGCGATCCCTTTGACGTATACGTCACAAACACCATCGCCGGCCACAAGTGCATGGCTGCCTACGATATAAATACCGTCTTCCCCCTCTACCTCTACCCGGAGGAGGGGACAACGGAGCAGGGGCGGCGGCCCAATCTCAACCCCAAGTTTATTAAGGAGTTCTCCGCGAAGCTCGGCCTGGAGTTTATCCCCGACGGTCAGGGCGACTTAGAAAACACCTTCGGCCCCGAAGATATCTTCTACTATGCCTATGCCGTCTTCCACTCGCCCACCTACCGCGAGCACCACGCTGAGTTCCTCAAGATTGACTTCCCCCGCCTGCCCCTAACCTCGGATCGTAACCTCTTCACCGCCCTGATCGCCAAGGGCAAGCGCCTGGCCGACCTGCACCTTATGCGCGAAACCGGCCAGCTCGGCGACACTCCCGCCTTCAACATCACCGGCACCAACGAAGTTGAGCGCGTCCGCTATGTGGAGCTGCCCGAGGATGAAAGCAGTCGGGGCAAGGATGCCCCTCCCACAGAAGATATTAGCAGCCCACCCACTAGCGTGGGAGGGCCGCCCTCCCGTCCTGAGCTTGTCGAAGGATGTCCTAACCAGGCTGCGGATGCCCAACCTCCTTCCTCTGTGGGAGGGGCATCCTTGCCCCGACCCGGCCGCGTCTACATCAACAAAACTCAATACTTCGCCGGTGTTGAACCCGAGGTCTGGGAGTTTCCCATCGGCGGCTACCAGGTCTGCCAGAAGTGGCTCAAAGACCGCACCATCAAGAAGCTCGGCCGCCCTCTGAGCTACGACGACATCACCCACTACCAGCACATCGTCCTCGCTCTCCGCGAAACCATCCAGCTAATGGCCGAAATTGACCAAATCATCCCCACCTGGCCGATTGAATAGCCCGAGCCTTTCCGCAGATCACTAATCACATCCTCATCATTGCAGTCGCGCCGGTTTCTCGCGACTGCCCTCTGCCGTTGCTCATTCGGTTGTTCTGCTGCTATCGTTACGCTGTTCTTACACTCTGGCAGGGCTTGCCCCCCATATTTCCCCACTCAACCCCTTGAGCGGCCTCGCCACTCACTTTCAAGCGCAGCCCGCTGCGCGCTATCAAAAATCTTTGCGGATGGGGTGTGGACTTCGGTGAGCTCAGTCGAACCGGGAAAACCACTTTCTTCAGAAAGGGGTTCCCCCGCAAAAGCCGTTCCTCCCCTGCCCTTGTCCCCCGTGGGGGCGCTGCTTGCTGCACCCAACCGCTTGCTGCTCCCAACCGCCCCGGCGCCTTGTCCTTGTCCGCCGTAGGGGCGCTGCTTGCCGCGCCCACCGTTTCCCTCGCCCTCCCTCGCTTCCCGCTCACCCTTATCTACAACCGCAGACCGGCGCGTTCGTGAGGCCGACCGCGCCGGTCTGCGCGCTATCAAAAGTCTTTGCGGATGGGGTGTGGACTTCGGTGAGCTCAGTCGAACCGGGAAAGCCACTTTCTTCAGAAAGGGGTTTCCCCGCCTCCAGCCTTATTCTCCCTCCGCCCACTCGGCGATCTCCCCCACCTTCTCCTGCATGCCTTCCAGCAGCGCCTGGACAATTTGCGACCTGCTCAGTTTCCAGTTATGCTCCAGCAGCAGTTGTAGTTTGACCACTTCAAGCTGCTTCAGCATCGCCGTAGGCAGGTAGAAGGTGACCTTTTCGCCCGCCCGCCGCGGCACGATCTGCGGCTTAGGTTCGAACGCCGCCGACACTGCTGCCTTCTCCGCTTCGATTGCCGCCGCGAACTCCTCGTCGGTCCCTTGCATCAGCACTTCCTTCGTCAGCCTCGGTCCGCGCCTGGTAGTTGGAGCCGCCGCCTCTTCTTCCTCTTCGTCCATTGTCTTTGCCAGTATATCCTCACCGCGCGCTGCCCGCTCTGTTGTCTTCTCCTCTGGCCCTTCCCCACCGAAAAAGTCGGCGGCGGTCGGCAGTTTCCGCTTCCTATCCACGCTCGATCACCTCCTGGGCGACGGCCCGGTACACCCTGGCAGCCTCGCTTCTTGGTTCATACTGCGTAATTGGCTGATGGGCTATTGCTGCATCTTGCAGCCGGACGGTTCGCGGGACGACCGCCTCAAACACTACCTCCCCGAATCGCTCCCGTACCATCTTGATCACCTCTCGATGGTGCACTGTCCGCCGATCCTGCATAGTAAGCAGTATCCCGCACACCCGCAGTTGCTCGTTACCCTCTTGGATGCTCCTGATGCTGTTCTCCACCTGTTTTAATCCGTGCAGTGCCAGAAACGAGCACTCCTGCGGCACGATCACCTCATCGGCTGCGCCCAGACCCGCCACCGACAGCAACTCCAGGCCGGGAGCCAGGTCCACAAGTACGAAGTCGTACCTCTCCGCCGCCTTCTGCACTGCATTCCGCACGAGGCTCTGGCGCTCGGTAAAGCTCATCCTTCCCAGCAACAACGCCGCCCCTGCCTGATCAATCTCTGCTGGCGCCAACTCTAGTCCCACCCCCTCCACTTCCACCACCACATCTTCCAT
>JAUWJN010000076.1 GCA_030607655.1 bacterium | reverse complement strand
GCGATGGCGGCTTCCTCGGTGTCCGTGGTATCCAATTCACTGCGCCTGCGGCGCTATTCGCTGATAGAGGACGAGGAATAGACGTCGTCAGGCCGTATAAAGCAAAAAGGGACTGGGGCCCTCGTTAAGTTGGGCCCCAACCTTACGCGCTGCTACTCACAGCACGACTTCTTTTCTTCTTTGCACTTTTCTTCTTTTTTCTCTTCGCACTTCTTCTCTTCCTTCTTGGGTTAGCAGCACTCCTTACACATGTATGTCACCTCCTTATACGGAATGGGCAATGATTCTGCCCAGTTAGTCGCTGACCATCAATTCCAGGGTCTCACTGTCGCTGAGGCACTGGGCTTTCAGTATTTCATCAAGCAACCCAAGCATGTGATTAACCGTTTCGTCGGCAATAGCGTAGTAAACTCGCGTGCCCTCTTTGCGCGTGACAACTAGGCCGGTGGTGCGCAGACTATTCAGGTGGCACGATATGGTAGACTGATTGCCCTCAAGGGCCTCGGCTATATCGCAAACCGTCATCTCGCCTTCGCTGAGCAGGTCCAGGATGTGCAATCTGGTATGCGAAGCGAGAGCTTTCAGAATGCCGACCCTAAGATGGTGGACGCACTTGATGGTGATGCCCTGCCCTTCGCGCAAATATTGTAATATTGCAATAGCTAAATGTATTGTATCACAATGTCTGACCTCTGTCAATACCGATCGTTGTTCTTTCTCACGGGAAGGTGGTAGCGGCAACCGCAGCCAGGCGGGCGGCGACATCCTGCCAGTTAATGACTGCGAAGAAGCCCTCGGTGAACTCGGGACGGCGGTTCTGGTACTGGAGGTAATAAGCGTGCTCCCAGACGTCCAGGACCAGAAGCGGAGTTACTCCCCACTGGGCCAGATTCTGGTGCTTCTCGGCTTGTAGAATAACCAGTTGCGAGCCTAACGGCTGCCAGGCCAGCACGCCCCAACCCGACCCTTGCACACTGTTGCAGGCCGCCAGGAACTGAGCTTTGAAGGTCGCGAACGAGCTGAAGTCTTTGCTGATTTGCGCCGCCAGTTCGCCCGTCGGCTCACCGCCGCCGTCGGGGCTCATATTGCTCCAGAACAGAGTATGAAACAGGTGGCCCGAATAGTTGAAGGCCAGGGCATCGCACAAGGCCCGAATGGCCGAGAAGTCGCCCGACCGCTGAGCGGCCTTGATCTTCTCCTCAGCCTCATTAAGACCCTTAACATAGCCCGCGTGGTGCTTGTCGTGATGCAGGTGCATCGTCTCCTCATTCAGAAACGGCTCCAGGGCGTCATAAGCATACGGCAGGTCAGGCAATTCGTGTGGCATCTCGCCACCCCTCCTTCTATTTCTTGATGCTTGCTTTGGCTTTCAGAATACGAGACACGTGCGCTTTTTCCTCGGCGATGATCTCATTGACCTGGTCAACGGCGCTATCTGGCACCATCTCTCGCATCTCGTAGAAGAATATGATTGTATCTTTTTCGAAAGTCAGCGCGAAATCGAGTATGCCCTGTGCGGACATGTCTTTGACGAGCGCCTCGGCCTCCTCAGGTTGGGGCATGAACCGTGAGCCCACCAGGGCATTGATGAACTCGATCTTCTCACCCGGCCACTCCCCGAGCATCTCTTGCGGTTCCAGGTTTTCCTTCATCCCCTGGAAGACGCGCTCGTGGACTTTCTCCTCCTCAGCCAACCATTCGCACAATGCCCTAACCTGGGGGCTGTCAGTCGCCTCAACCGCCGCCTGATAGAAGGCATAGCCAGCCTGCTCAGTCTGAATAGCGATATCAATCATCTGGCCAGCCGAAAACAATGCTGCTTGTGCCATAGTCTTCCTCCCTTTGGTCTGGAGTCAAGCGCTCTAGTGCAATTCATATTCCTCGCCACCACAGTTATTCCTCCCCTGCGAGGCATTATGGCGGGACACCAGAGTTGACGATGCAAAACACAAGAAGTTCAGCAACCGCTCGAGCATGGCCGGTTGGTATATCGTTCGGACCCTGACCAAGAATAGTTATTGTTCGCCATTATGATCCCCCAGCTAAACATACCCGGCATTAGCAGAAGGAATTCACCTGGCTATTAAGAAATATGAATTATCCGACCAGAAAACATAATTGTACCGTAGCAATAGCGGCACAGAGGTAGGCGGTAGTGGGAACAAGGGAGGTAGCTAATGCCATCCCAACCGATGTTCAGAGCGAGTGAGATGCTGCAAATGGCCATTGAGATAGAGCGAGCGGGGTTGGCCTTCTATGAGGCCTGCGTCCGGGCCGCACGTGATGAGCAGGCGAGCGAAGTTTTTCAGTTTATGGCGGGTGAGGAAAAGAGGCATATTGAGATATTCCGACGTATGGAGGAGCCACTGGCCCATTACGAATTACCGGAGACCTATCCAGGCGAACTGCAAGCGTATATGCGGGCACTGATTCAGGAGCGCGTCTTCGCTAAGCCAGAAACCGGCGCCCAGCGAGCCGCAGCGGTGGAGAATCCGTTCCAGGCTATCGCCGTGGCTATCGGATTCGAGAAGGATTCCATATTGTTCTATTCGGCAATGAAGCAACTGGTACGCCAGTCAGAAGGTGAGGCTGTTGACCAGGTAATCTCCGAGGAGCAAGGCCACATCAGACGGCTGGTGGAGTTGAGGATCACCCTCGAGAAAGAATCGCCATCACCGGGAACTGACCCGCCTGATTGAAGGAGCCCGGATATGTCCATTTGCGTCGTAGAGCACGATGAACTACACGCTCTTGTTCAGCGACTAATCCAACAGGGTCCGGCAATGGGTCCCCGGGAGCGCCAGCAGCAGCCCGGCTTCTATTACTTCGATTGGCTGAACAGTGCCGATGAGCTGGTTCTGGATTATGTCACGACCACTCTCCCGCCGAAGAAAGCTTTCTTCCCGCCGCGTGAGCCGTTTCTCGAATTCAGCCGCACAGATCCCGCCAAGGTCAGGTCTATGACCGACGAGGGGCCCTTTGTGCTCCTTGGCGTGCATCCTTGCGACCTGGCCGCTATCGAGCAACTTGATATCGCCTACTCAGATAACATCGCCGATGGCCGCTACCTGGCCAACCGCGCTCGAACCACAGCAATCATCGGCGTGGACTGCTGGCCGGATGAGTACTGTTTATGTACTTCGGTGGGGACGGAGCAGGCCCGGGGGTCGGCTGACTTGTTCCTCACACCAATCCAGCGCGGTTATCTGGTTGAAGTTCGCACCCCTCGGGGCCAGGAGCTGCTTGGTGACAGCGCTCAACTGCCGGCCACAGACCAGGATGAAGCTGATACGGCACAGTTCCGGCGCGAGAAGCAGCGCCGGGTCACTGCCAAGTTTGCGACCGGCGTCGAGCAGTTTGCCGATATTCTGGCCGCGGGCGGGCTGACTGAGGTCTGGCAGGAAGTCGCTGATCGCTGCTATAGTTGTGGCTCGTGTAGCCTGGTCTGCCCGACCTGTTTCTGCTTTGATATCAATGATGACATCAATCTGGACTTGACCACCGGGGCACGCATCCGCACCTGGGACTCGTGCCAGTTGCCCGACTTTGCGCTGGTGGCGGGCGGCCACAATTTTCGCGGGGAACGCTGGGAACGGGTGCGGCACCGCTGGCATCGCAAATTCCTTTACTTGTATACCCAATACGGGCGGCCATTTTGCACGGGCTGTGGCCGCTGCAGCCGGGCCTGCACCGCCGACATTAACCTGGTGGAAGTAAGCAATGATCTGATTGCCTATGCCCAACGGGAAACGCAAAATGTCTGAAGACCCTCAAATCAGGGCTAGCAAGATAGTAGAGACCTATCAACCGGTGGCAGCTCACATTGTGCAGGCCACCAAGTTGACCGATACCGAAATCCTTCTGGAGCTGAGACTGGGCAACGGTCAATCCCTGGGCCACGGTGCGGGTCAGTTTGTCCAGATCTCGATGTTTGGTGTCGGCGAAGCTCCTATCTCGGTTTGTTCGTCCCCAACCCAGACTGAAACGTTTGAGCTATGCGTACGCGCCGCTGGTAATGTCACTAAGGCATTGCATCGCCTTGAGGCGGGTGATTGGGTGGGCATCAGAGGCCCTTACGGGCACGGATTCCCTGTCGAGGAAATGGTGGGAAAAGACATCCTTATTATAGCCGGGGGCATCGGCTTGCCTCCGCTGCGACCGTTGATTAACCTGGTTCTGGAAAACCGTGAGCAATATGGTCGGCTGATAATTGTCTACGGCGCTCGCTCGCCGCAGGACCTGTTGTTCACAGATGAATTGAATTTATGGGCAACCTGTGACGATGTGGAATTCCATCTTATTGTTGAGGAGCCGGACGATAAGTGGCAAGGACCCGTCGGTGTAGTTACCGTACCCCTGCGAAAAATTGATATTGAGCCGGCCAAGACACTCGTTGCAGCGGCAGTCGGCCCTCCGGTGATGTATCGGTTTGTGGCCTTTGAGCTGCTGCAAAAGGGCCTGCCCGAAGATAATATCTACTTCTCCCTGGAGCGGCGGATGAAGTGTGGGGTGGGCAAGTGTGGGCACTGCCAGCTCAATAATCTTTATGTGTGTGTGGACGGCCCAATATTCTGCTACTCGGACTTACAGGGACTGGAGGAAGCTGTAGAAGCCTGGGCCCCGCCTACGGCGGAAGCGGGAGGCAAGAGACGGGAACCGGGAAAAGGCCATGGCTAACGGCTCCCAGGACTCGCGGCGACCGGCAGGGTCTGTGTCGAGCGCCTTGTTCCCCTCTCCGGGACGGAGAGTCGCCGACGCGCCAAAGCCGCTATGGCGACGGCACGGGGCCAGGGGTGAGGCTATCGGTCCTGAACCCTGAATGCCGAATACTACAGTGGCAAAATATGTTGCCCGAAAGGCTGATGCGAGAATGAAGACACAAGCCAAGCCCCGCGTGGCGTTTTTTGATTTCGCCTGCTGCGAAGGATGTCAGTTGGAGGTCCTCAGTCTGGAAGAGCAGCTCCTGGAGATGATCGAGCTGGTAGACATTGTCACCTGGCGCGAGGCGATGTCAGAGAAGAGCGATGAGTACGATATTGCCTTCTGCGAGGGGAGCATAACCCGTGAGGCTGATATTGAGCGCATCAAGCATATCCGAGAAACCGCTGACATTCTGGTATCCCTGGGAGCCTGTGCCACTATTGGCTGCCATAATGCCCTGAAGAATCAATTTAGCATGGATGAGGTGCTTCATATAGTCTACGGAGACAGAGCCGAGTGGTTTGATACTATTTCGGCCCGTCCGATCACGGCAGTGGTGCCGGTTGACTATCAGGTCAACGGCTGTCCGGCCAGTCTCCCGGAGTTTGTCACCGTGTTCAAACATATCCTGATGGGCAAAGAGTATAAACCGCCCAATCAGCCGGTATGCGTCGAGTGCAAACTTAAAGATAATCTGTGTGTGTACGAAAAGGGGATGCTGTGTCTGGGGCCGGTTACTCGCTGCGGCTGTGATGCCATCTGTACCAGCTATGGGCATGCCTGCTTTGGGTGCCGCGGGCTGGTGGACGACCCTAATCTGAATGCGGCCCAGGATGTCCTGGCCAAGTATGGTCTAAGCGTGGAAGAAATCGTGGGCAAGTTCAGAGTTTACAATAACTGGCCTGAACTGTCGCTGGAGGAGAGTCACTCCGATGGCTGACCGCCTCAACATCAAAGTTGAACACCTCACCCGGGTCGAAGGCCACGGCAACATTGTCGTCAACCTGGCCGCGGGCCGCCTGGAAGAGGCGCGGTTTGAAATTGTGGAAGCTCCGCGGTTCTTTGAGGCCATTATGCGGGGTCGCGACTACCAGGAAGTGATCCATATCGCTGGCCGGGTCTGCGGAATATGCTCCATCAGCCATACCTGTGCTGCGCTGAAGGCGACGGAGGCGGCCTTCGGTGTGGATATATCCGAGCAGACGCTCCTACTACGCCGGCTGGCCTACAACGGTGAGATTATCGGTAGCCATGTGCTCCACGTGTATTTCCTGGCGGCCCCCGACTTCTTCGAGCTGCCTAGCGTCTTCCCGATGATTGAGATTGATAAGGATGCTGTACTCCGGGCTATGCGCCTGAAGAGGCTGGCGTATGATCTGTGCAAAGTGGTGGTGGGACGTCATACCCATCCAGTGGCTATGACCGTGGGCGGCTTTAGCTTTGTCCAGGACGAAGACGAACTGGGGCGGATACGCGCACGTTTGGTCGAAGCAATTGAGGATGTAAAGCAAACGGTGGCCCTGTTCAAGAGCCTGACCGTGCCTCAGTTTGAACGCGAGACGGAGTACGTCTCGCTGAAGGACCCGGCTCTCTATGCACTGTACGACGGCCAGATCTACTCCAGTGAAGGGGAAATAGTAGGAGCTGACCAGTACCAGGAGGTCATAGAAGAATACGTGGTTCGTCACTCGACCGCCAAACACGCCCGCTGGCATCGCGCGCAGTATATGGTCGGCGCCCTGGCCCGCATCAACAACAACTTCGAGCAGCTCCATCCGCTGGCCAAGGAAGCCGCTGCCGAGTTGGGCCTGACCGTCCCTTGCTTCAATCCTTTTATGAACACCATTGCTCAGATTGTCGAGATTGCCCACTGCGTCATCGACAGCGTTGATTTGATAGATAGCGTATTGGACCGCGGCGTACAAGATGAATCGTCGCGGGTTGAGCCGCAAGCCGGGCGAGGCGTGGGGGCAATTGAAGCGCCGCGGGGTACGTTGTTTCACGACTATGAATTTGATGATGGGGGCAAGTGCGTCAGTGCCAATCTAGTGATTCCTACTGCGCAGAATCTGGCCAATCTTGACGCTGATATGCGCCAGTTCGTTCCTCAGATAGTTAGCGGGACCCGCGAGCAGATAACCCGGCAATTGGAGATGCTGGTGCGGGCCTACGATCCGTGCATCTCCTGCGCTACGCATATGTTGACCGTAGAATTCAGCTAGGGGTTAGGCGGGGGCACACTACCCTCATCTATCATATACATAGTACTCAGTTTAGTGCGTTATCTGGTCAAGGTTATCGGGTGTATACAACTGGCTGCCTGTCCATCTTGGGCACGGGCGGTGATGACACAGAGGTATGTACCGGCCGGCACGCGACTACCACTACGATTGGTCAGGTTCCAAGTAACACTATGAGTGCCGGCCAGCTGGAAGGTGTCGGCCTGCATTCGATGGATAATCCGTCCGGCAATGTTCCGAATCTGGATGTCCACCTGGGCCGCCTGGGACAAAGCATAAGTTATGGCTGCCCGCTGGCTGTTGACCTGCTGCGCAGTCATAGCCGTCACCAGCAGGCTGGTTTCAGATTTTAGCTCGGCGCTTAGCTGGAAGTGGCGCACTCCACCGTGGGGCCCGGAATCGTAACTGTAGCCATGAGTAGTGCGCATATAGATAGACTTTTCGGCATCCAAATCGGTCAGCATCAGGTGGTAGTCATTGGGCACCAGGCTCAGGTCGGGATAGCCTATGATTACCTCAGTGTCAGCCAAATCGGTGCGCACCTCAAACTCCCAGGTCAGTCTCTCCTGGCGGGGAGTACGGATATCGGTAGCCATAAGCCCAGACTGAGTCGGGAAGTACAGGTCTACTGAACCACTGACCGCAGGCGGATTGGGAATGCTCAGCGCCCGGGCAGTCTGCTCATCGGCTACTCCGCAGTAATTACACAGGTCCCTGCGTGCGCCGGCCACTGCGGTCAGTTGTATCTGCCAACCGCTCTGTGCGACAGCCGCTGCCCCGATCTGCATCAGCCCCAGAGCTGGTGGAGGTGGCACGGGAGGGCTCCAGGTAATCGTACCGTCGCCATCGGACAGCACCCAGTAGCCCCACCACGGCTGGAGAGTATTATGAATCAGATTGAGGCCGCCGTTGATCGCCGCCACCAACTCATAGCCATTACCTTGGTCAGTCCAGGCAAAAGGTCCCAGTGTCGGCGCACTGGTTATGGGCTCCAAACCGATCTCGGCATCGTATGGGATGCTGATAATATTCCAGCCATCGGCCACCTCATAGGCAACTATACTGGCTACCGGCCAGCCGGCAATTTCTGCTTCAGTGTCCGCGGCGAACTGTGCCCAGTAGCCGCGACCGAGCATGTATGCCGTGGGCCCACCAACGGTCACATAACCCGGCCCCGCCGGGTCCCACCATATCACGTCATCCGCCGCTGTCAACTCCTCCATTGAGGGAGTGCCTAACACCTGCAGCGGGACCCCGATCATTATCAGCCCCGCGGCATAGGTATGAGTGTGGAGAGGTGCGGCGCTGAAGTCCACGTCTGTAGCATTCCCTTCGGTCTCATTCACCGTCATACCGCTGCTAGCCGGCTCGAAGCTGTACCCAGCCAAACTCGGGGTTACCGTGTAGGTGCCCGCTACCAGCCCACTTATGGTGTAGGTCCCGTCGGCTCCGGTGGGATCCGAATGCCCGTCGGCGGTGCCCCGCACCTCGCCATTTGCCCTCCCCAATGCTACCCTGCCGTATGTGCGCCGCATTGCCAACCTGGGGCTGGCCGAGGCTGCCGAGCAGGACTCCGCTTTAGCCTGGGGCATAAATGTCGCGGCAGGCCAGATCAGGCACCCTGCCGTCGCCGAAGCATTTACCAAAAGCTGAGCAAGATACTCCATGGGGCCAGCGACATTCTCCAAGTGGGCAAATGCCGCTTTGCCCGGCTGGCAACAGCCAAATAGCAAGTGGTAACAAAGCCATTGGACGAAATGTGTTAAGTATGCTAAAATGGGTATAATAGTATTCGGCGGATACGGTCGCAGATTTGCTTCGCAGGAGGAATTCACAGCTCGCCGCAGAACTAGCCATCATAACCTAGGCAGGGTAGAGGAGAAGGTAACTTAGTGCTACGGCCCAGAGGATCAGGCACAGCGCGAGTTGTTCCCATCATATTATTTACTATCCTCGCTACCTGTGCTGCAATGCCGGTAGTCGCTGATGTAAGTGGCGGAGTGCATACCGCGTTGGCAGGATGGCAGGAGCAGTTTATTATGCAGCAGGTCAACGTTCCCGGGCCTAGGTATTCGACCTCCAG
>JAUWJN010000242.1 GCA_030607655.1 bacterium | reverse complement strand
GCTTGACGGCGTTGGTTCCAGATTTCGCGCACCCACTCTTCGTCACTGTCGCCTTCGGGCCACAGGAGGGTCACAGTCCGCCAACGGGGGATACCGCCGCTGGTGGCGATGTCGTTGACATTAACCCACACGGCGTAGTAGCCGAGGGCATCGGTGGCGAAGGTGATCGGGTCGGAGGTGACGACGAGATAGTCAGCCCCGCCACAGTCCAGGATGGCGACATCCCGGCCCACCCCTGGCCCTACTACGACGCTGGCCTCATCAATGTTCAGCTCGCCGATCAGGTCTGCTAGGAGCTCGAGGGGCAGCTTGCCGGTGGGCAATGGCTTATCTGACTGGTTCATGGCCGGTGCTCCAGGATGAAAGTCACCAAGCTGGGCACATCGGCAAAAGCCATATCAGCCCCCAGCCGGTGGAATTCCTCCAGGGTAGTATTGGACGTCAGCACGCCGCAGGTCAGCACGCCGGCGGCCTGGCCGCACTGGATATCGGAGGCATGGTCACCGACCATCAGAGCCCGGGATGATGGGACATCAAGGGACTCCAGGGCCTGCTGCAAGTGCTCGGGGTGCGGTTTGACCTCGGCCAGGTCGTCACGGGTCAGCAGGACATCATAAGGCAGCGGATGGCGGGCCAGGACGGCCCCCACTCCTTCCCGGGAGTTGCGGGTGATGATGCCAATCTTAATTCCCGCTGCGCGCAGTTGGTCCAGTGTCTCCGATACACCGGCAAAGGGCTGGGCCTGCTGGCAACAGGGCAGTTCGACCTGGCGGAGAATATCGGCAGTCTCGCGGCAATAGCGGGCCAAGTTTTCCGGCTGGTCGCCGAGCTGCTCCCGGCCCCAGGCGATTATCTCCAGGACGTACTTGCCGTCCTCGACGCCGGGCTGGTAAAGCCCCCATACCCGCAGGTGCTGGAGAATGCGGCGGCGCATCTCGGCGAAGTCTATATCGGTGGGGGCCAGGGTGCCATCGAAGTCAAACACAATGGCGTCCACATTCAGTTTCCCAGCCATCATTAGGGTCTCGCTGTTTCAGTGGTTACTGTATAGTCGCGTCAAGCTGCTCGAGGACCTTTTTCTGTTCTTCCTGCTTGGCCTGATAGCCAGATAGGTCGCCGTTGCGCAGCAGGCGCAGCGCCTCAGCATCTAAATCCAGGGCCTGCTGGATGAGCTGCTTGACAGCGCTGAGTTGCGCCGGCAGCGGCTGGGGAGGTCCGGCCGGTGTGGCCGCCCGCACCGGGGCAGCTACCGCCGCGCGGCCAAATAGCTTGCTCAGGGCGGCGTCCAGAGTGGGTTCCATCACTATCTGATCGCCGGTGGCAACGATAACTCGTCGCAGGGCAGGGATGGCTCTCTCGGCCTCCTCCGCCTCCACATATACCGGCTCCACATAGAGCAAGGCATCATCTATGGGAATGACGAGCAGATTGCCCTGAATCACCCGTGAGCCCTTCTGGCCCCACAAGGTAAACTCGGAGGAAATCTCGGGTTCGGCCCGGATGCGGGACTCCATCTGCATCGGCCCGTAGGTCCGCGTGCCCTTGGGGAACTTGTAGACAATCAACTCCCCATAATGGGGGGGATCGCAGCGGGCGGCCATCCACGCCACCATTACCCAGTCCTCCCGGCCGCGCAGCACAAAGGGTAGCATCAGCAGAAACTCTTCTTTTTCCTCCCCGGGCAGCTTCATCACTACATAGTAGGCCTCCATCATCCGGGTGCCCTCCGAATAGACTTCCGGGGGAATGGCCCAGCTATCTTCGCGCTGGAAGAAGGTCTGGGGGTCGCGCATATGATAGTCCGCGAAAATCTGGGCCTGGATGATGAAGAGCAATTGCGGGTAGCGCAGGTGAGCGCGAGTCGGCGGTGGCATCTGCGCGGCCGGGGTGAATAAAGTGGGGAATATCTTCTGATAACATTGCACCAGCGGGTCATTAGGGTCAACGACATAGAAGGTAGGTAGGCCGTCATAGGCATCGCAGACGACTTTTACTGAATTGCGGATGTAGTTTATGCTACCAACTTCGGGCTTGCGAGTGGAATAAGGGTACAGGCGGGAGAAGGTGTAACTGTCGCAAATCCACTTCAGTTGGCCGTCAATGATGACTATATAGGGGTCAGGGTCAAATATTAAGAAAGGCGCAATAGCTACCAGGCGCTCGGGCAGGTAGCGATTTATGAGTATCTTGCTGCCCGGCTGGATGTACTGGGTGAGCAATACTTGGATATCCATAAACCGGGCGGCAAACGCCAGGCGGTTAAACCAGCCGCTGATGCCCACGCCCCCCCGCCCCTGATACTGGGTCATTACATTGCCTTCGGCGCCGGCGCCGGTGCGGGGATAGTCAAACTCCTCTTGGCGGGTGTTGACTATGGCAAAGTTAGTTCCCTTAGGCTGCCGAATGCCCGCCGGCCCCCCCGCGCGTTGTTGCGGGGCGGCAGGTCCACCCGGGGACGGCTCGGCGCCGGGCGCCATAGCCGCCGGGGGCTCGGGGAATATCTCAGGCGGAGAGATCGCCTCAATTAGGCGGGGACGGATAGTAGCCATATAATATATGGCGGGGCGCTTCACCTCTATTTCGGGAAACGCACTGCGCGGCGGCAGACCGTCAATCCAGTTTACGGGCAATCCTTCCTCCCCAATCTCGTGGACCGGAGACATACACACCCCATAGCCATGAGTGTAAGCCAGGTACTGATTAACCCAGGTGATAGGCGGCGGCAACTTGGCGTAGTCTAGCTGCCGCGCCGACAACATAACCTGCCGGTATTCTCCGTTCAGCCAGTATCTATCTACATCCACATCGGCGAAGTTATAATAAGCCCGCAGCGCTTCAAGCTGGTCATAGACTGTCTCCAAGGGGCGATGATCCCAGAGCCGGATATTCTTGATCGTCTGCGGATTAGCTTGAATGACCTGGGCATCAATGCTATCCCGAGCAGCAAACAGCCTCTCTTTAGTCTGGTCCAGCCCGTAAGCCTGGTTGGTCATCTGGATGTTGTATTGGGCGTATTTCTCCTCTTTTTCTAGCTGAGTAGGCAGGACCACCAGCCGTTGAATCGCTGTCGGGTAGGCCGTTCCCCCTAGAAATGATACCACTATTAGTATCGCCAGGGCCCAGCCGGCCAGCTTGAAAGTGCGCCGCGGAATGCTGGCCAGCATAATGCCACCGGTGATTGCTACCAGTACCATCATCAGATACAGACCCGGAAACTTGGCATGGGCATCAGCGAACGAGGCGCCCGAGAAAAACTCCCCCCGGGTGGAATACATCAGATTATATTGCATCAGCCGGTAGCCATAAATCTTCAGAAACAACGCCAGGGCCAGCAAGCCGAGACAGTGGCGGCGCGCTCGGGGCAGGGCATGGACCGTATTGCCCACCAGGCGAATGGCCTCCTGGTACAGGTGCACCAGCACGCTGACCACAAAGACGATGGCCACCGCGTAGAAGCATGACCGCCATATATATTGCAAAAAGCCCAACTTGAACACATAAAAGCCAACGTCCCTGCCTAGCAGCGGGTCGTTGGTACCGAAGTCCACGCCGTGGGTGTACTGGAGATACCCCAGCCACTGCCCACTGCCGTACAGAGCCGCCATGAAGCCACCGACCAGCGCGAAGATCAATAGGGCCCGGTCGGCGTACTGCTCAATCTGCGCGCGTTCCTCGTCCGGCAGCAGCCGCCGGCCAATGAAGGTCACATCGGCGGGGAGCGGACGCCGGGCAATGCGGATATTGATCCACAGCCACACAAAGAACAGGCCACCCACAATGATGCCTAACAGTACTCTGGTTCCCAGGATGGTGTTGAAGACGGCGGC
>JAUWJN010000191.1 GCA_030607655.1 bacterium | reverse complement strand
CTGCGCCCGACCCATACTTACAGAAGGCCCCACCGTGCCGGACGAAGTGCAGATTCCCAGTCTCTGCCCGGCGGGGATAACCAGCCCGACACGACCACTCAGGGGCGAGTCGCCGGCCCGAATTGCCACCAGACGGGGTACATCAGTAACCAGGAATATGTCTCCCCCGTTTTCCACGATAACCTGGCTGCTGTGTGCCAGTAGCCGCTGGCCGACAAACTCCGCAATAGCTCCGGCCACTGCCGCCATTGGCCCTACCCCCACCCGCTGAGCGGCCTGGTACATCGCGCGGACTACTGCGGGACTGCCTCCCAGCGCTCGCAGCGGCTTCAAGGCCGGGCCAAATTCAGGGCGCAGGGCGATATGGGCCTCAATTTGCTGGCGGGCTTCTCTGACAGCGGCGAGGGCCAGCTCGCTCAGGTCAGCCTCAGCCTGGATGTGCAGGTTACTCTCCCCCACAGATACCGAGAACCCCACCAGGTCGTCGCTCCTATTATCCTGTCTGTAGGTGCGGGGTTGGTATGCCATTTCGTATAGATATACATCGCAACCGGCCCCAAATCCTGCACGATAGAGGCTTTTCTGTAGTTCCCAAATGTTTAATACTGAATGTCGGGCGCAGCGCGCGGCTTGACAGCATCCCCGAAATGCAGTTCAATTAGACGAACTAGGTATCGCCACCTGTTCCAGTGAATTCCCGTCCAGGAAGGACCGTAAGTATGAGAGGATTGTACTGCACTATTCTGGCTTGTTGGGTGGGCATTGTCGGTCTGAGCCACCAACCTGCCTATGCCCTGTCGCCGTTGTTTGACCACCAGACGATGATGCCCACCTCGGAGATCCGTCGGGGGATGAAAGCAGTAGGCAAGTCGGTGTTTCACGGCGTGGAAATCACGGACTTCAATCTGGAGATTCTGGGCATTCTGGAGAAGTACGACTTGGGTTACGACGTGATATTGGCGCGTGTGCTGGACGGCCCTGTTGTCGAACGTGAGTCCGGGATAATCGCGGGAATGAGCGGCAGTCCGGTATATATCAATGGGCGGTTAGTCGGGGCTATTGCCTACCGCTGGGCCTTTGAGAAAGAGCCCTTGGCTGGCATAACGTGCATTGATGCGATGCTACGGGCCTTCGAGGAGGAAGAGGGGGCCCAGCAGGTGCAAGTACCCGCGCGCGGGGCTATCGTAGATGGTCGGTATGTCACCAAGATGCAGGTGGTCACCGATCAGCGTCCCGTCAAATTCGCGGCGGCTGATACACTGGCTATGCAGCCAGTCGGCCCCATAATCTCGTGCGCGGGGTTTTCCGGGAATGCTATGAAGCATCTGCGCGATTTCTTCGGGGACTACGGCCTGAAGACAGTGGCCGGTCCGGGCGCGATGCGGGATCCGGTGGATACCGAGATAGTTCCCGGGGCACCAGTGGGGATTCATCTCGTGGCCGGCGATTTTGATATCAGCAGCGCGGGTACGACTACCTATCGCCAGGGCGACCGGGTGTTAGCCTTCGGACACTCGATGATGAAACTGGGCCAGACGCAGATGCCCATCACCACCGCCTGGGTGCACGACATTATGCCCGGCCTGGATTTCTCCTACCGATTTTCCTCATCAATGAAGCAAGTAGGAACAATCACCTACGATACCGGCTGGTCAGTCGCCGCGAAAATTGGCGATCCTCCGCCAATGATACCAGCCGTCCTTAAGATACATAATGAGGACACCAACTCCTCCCGCACCTACCATCTGCAAATAGCCGATAACAAAGTGCTGACGAGACTTTTGGTTACGTTCTGCGCCTTTTCAGCCATCGAGGCCGCTTACGACGCTGGGGCTGAAGGCATGGCCGATATTAGCTTCACGGTGGCGGGCGACAAGGGTGCCCAGATATCGCGGCGCAACATCTCCTACTACTCTGGCGACCCCAGCTTTGCCGTTGTTTCGGAGCTAATGTCGGCTATTACCTTCCTCCAAGAGAACCGGTTTGAACCCCAGCAGATTACCAATTTCAGCCTGGAAGCCACCATCAATAAGCGCGACGAGACGGCTTTCATTGAGCAGGTCTGGGCCGAAGAGCCAGTGGCGCGAGCCGGCGAGCCGGTCATCCTGCACGTGCTACTGCGTCCGGACTCCGGTGAGCTTGTAGATAAGACCATCAAGCTACCGATGCCCCTGGATTTGCCCAAGGGGAGGCTGCGTATCGCCGTCGGCGGGGGCAATATGTCCCGGGGGCTCCGGGCGCGGCTACGCTTACTGCTGCCTGAGTTCACGGACCTGCAGAGCGTAATTAGAGAGTTTGAGGCGCAAGAGCGCAGCAATCAACTGTTCGTGGCGGCTGCCGTGCCCACCACTGGTTTACGCATAGGGCCGGTACGGATGAATAACGTGCCGCAGTCAGTCCGTGATATCCTAACTTCGGCGCCGCGCACCAATGTTGCGCTGGGCCTTTCGGAACTATCCCAGGCTCAGGATACCCCGTGGGTGATATACGGGACCGCGCTGCTGACCCTGCCCACCGAGGACCGCACCGGTGCCCGAGCTGAGATTGCCGTCCCCACTAAACCCTCGGTCAAACCCCCCGAGGTGGAGGAAACATCTATCTCGGAGACGACTATCAGCTACCAGCGCATTCCCGCCTCGCTGTGGTGGGCGGCTTCTGCTTTTGCTCCCGAAGCCTTCCCTGGTCACCCCCTTTCCTCTTTCCCTCCCCCGCCGTGGCTGACAGCCGGGCCCGCCGCACAGCCCGACGCCGAAGCCGATAAGGAAGTGCCGGAAATGCCCGATGAAACAGAAGAGGAGGAGGAAGAAGGTGATGAGACCGAAGGTGAAGTGGTGCGCAAACCGACATTGTGGTCACAGAGTTCGGCGGAAGACTTTGCCAAAGGTATAATAAGCGGCGTAGCCATCCGCAGCGATGGTTCGCTGTTCCTGGCTCCCCGCTGGGAGGAGGTCGGTCGGCTTGGTGATGAACTGACACAGACGATGACGTGCGATTCAAATAATAATCTATACCTGGGCACCAGTGGCGGTGGGCGAGTATATAAATACACTGACGGACAACTGCAAACTTACTATGAAACCAACGAGTTTGCGGTGACGGCCCTGGCCGCGGACGCTGACGGCACTCTCTACGCGGGCACGATGCCTGAGGGAAAACTGTTTGTCATAACGTCTTCCGGTGAAGGCAAACTGCTGTGTACATTGCCCGCTGATTACATCTGGGACCTACAGTTGGCTGCTGATGGCAAGCTCTGGGCGGCCACGGGGCCGGAGGGTATTATCTACCAGGTGGACAAAGACGGTAGTTTCTCGGTGTACGCTGATTTGCCTCAGTCTCATATCCTGGCGTTGGTCTGCCGTGACGGAGTTCTACTGGCGGGCACCTCCCAACCTGGCTGTGTGTACCAGATTACCAGGCCTGGGCGAGTGGTGAGCCTGCTAGAAATAGAAAAAAGTGACATCACGGCGCTAACCTTCTCACAAACTGGCGAGCTGTACGCCGCTGCTGCTCCCAAGGGATATTTCTATAAGATTGACCAAGACTCTAAAGCCATCAAGGTGTACGAGGATAAGAATAATGCTATCCACGCTCTGCTATCGGTCAGCTCGGGGATATACGCCGGCAGCCAGCCGCAGGGCAAGATAATATCCATCCTCGGCGATCAGGAGCACGCAGTGGTCCACCTGGATAAACAGGCTGGTCAAGTGCTAGCTATGGCCGCCGGCACTGAGGGAACCATTTACGCTGCGCTCGCCAATCCGAGCCAGCTTTTGTCAGCACGGCTGACGGGGCCGGCTGCCGGCACGTTTACCTCTCCCGTCCTGGATGCCCAGCGGCCCAGCCAATGGGGCCGGATCCGATGGTCGGCCCACGCCGGCGAGGGTGGTACGATTACCGCCCACTGCCGGGCCGGCAACAGCACTGATCCCGACGATGGCACCTGGAGCGTTTGGTCACGGCCTTACCGGAATACCGAACGGATTGATGTGCCGGTAGCTCGCTACCTCCAGTATCGCCTGAAAATCGAGCGTAGTGAGGGCACCGATGTGCCGCGGGTACATCGAGTAGCCATAGACTATCTACCCGCCAATCAGCGACCCAGCTTGACTATAAAGGAACCAGAAGAAGGCACGGCCCTGCGGAAAACCGTGGACGTCAAGTGGAAGGCCAAGGACCCTGACGAGGACACTGTAGCCGCTACCGTATACTTGCGTCCCGCCGGTCAAGCCGAGTGGCAAAAAATTGCTGGGCCTCTGCAAGAGACTTCCTATGAGCTTGATACCACGGAACACGAGGCAGGCCCCTATGAGCTAAGAATTGTGGTAAGCGATGAACCCAGTAATCCCCAGGGGCCGCAGACAGATGAGGCGATACTGCGCGGCTTGATTATAGACAACCAAGAGCCTACTCTGCGTGTTGGTGAGCCCTCCCGCGAGGAAGATGATGGGGCGGCGGTCATAACCGGCTCGGCCTATGATGAAGATTCAGCCATTGCCGAGGTCTCCTGGCAGGCTACTGATGATGAGAACTGGCACGCCGCCGGCACCGCAGACGGAATGTATGATGAGAAGTTCGAGCGCTTCACTATCCGCGCGGCCAATTTGCCCGAAGATGCTACTAGCCTGCTAATCCGTGCCCGCGACCGAGCCGGCAATGTCACCGACGAGACCGTGGAACTGCCCTGGGTAGTCCCGGCTGATGAAGAGGATGAAGAGATAGAAGAGGCCGAGAACGCGGAGGAAGCGAACGGGGAGCCCCCCTCCGCGGAGGATTAGCATAAGTGTCGAATGGCGGCCTCACCCCTACCCCCGCGCCGTCGCCATAGCGGCTTTGGCGCGTCGGCGACTCTCCGTGCCGGAGAGGGGTACTAGCTTGTGGACAATGACAGCGAATTGCTTCTGGGCCGCCCCTACAGACTCGGCAACGACGCGGAAAACGGCGGTTCCGCCACCCCGCGGTCAGTAATGATAGCCGTGATTAGTTCGTGGGGTGTGACATCAAAGGCGGGATTATAGATATCAACGTCATCAGGGCAGATCGGCTCGTCAAGTCGGCCCGCTACGTGAGAGATTTCCTCCGGCTGCCGCTCTTCAATCGGAATTTCCTCACCCGATCGCAATTCGAAATCCACTGTAGACAGCGGGGCGGCGACATAAAACGGGACCTCATGATGCTGGGCTAGTACGGCCAACATATACGTCCCTATCTTATTGGCAGTATCCCCATTGGCCGCGATCCGGTCGGCTCCCACTACTATGCAGTCTACTCTCCCCTGTCGCATCAGTGAAGCGCCGACATTATCACAGATTACCGTGCACGGAATCCCTTCCTGCACCAACTCCCAGGCCGTCAGCCGCGCTCCTTGCAGCAGCGGCCGGGTCTCGTCTACCCACACGTGAATTTCCTTGCCCTGCTCGTGCGCCGCCCTGATTACTCCCAGTGCCGTGCCATAGCCAGCAGTAG
>JAUWJN010000023.1 GCA_030607655.1 bacterium | reverse complement strand
GTTCCCAGGTATTCTGAGAGCGGCTAGCGGGCCGCATATCCACCAGGCATGGCGGGAGTTGGCCTTGGGTATCAATGAATTCAGCCTGGAGACTGGGCCCTTCCGATAGCGGGGCGGGGGGGCTGGGTACGTCGGTGGTGTCAAAGCCCTCGGCAGAAGTCGGGGAGACACCAAAGGCGCGTCCGGCCCGCCGTAAGCCGGCGCCCGTCACGGCCAGTTCTACTTGCCAGCCCGCCTCATCGTCCCCGGCAATGATTTCCCCAGCCGCGGCGCTCTGCATCGGCATTAAGGCAGTAGGTGGCGGAAAGACTAAGGTCACATCATTTTTAGCCAATAGCCAGTAGCCTACATACGGGTCCAGGCGGATCTGGGCCAGGCCCGTTTCCCATTCATACTCATAGGTCTGCGGGTTGAAGCTGAATAGGGTGGGTTGCAGCAGGCCCCGGCTTACAGCTTCAGCCATTGTCCACTCTTGCCCATAAGGCCCAATTACGCGCAGTTGATCAAACCGCATTGGAATAGTAAACGGGCAGCCTACCTGGTTCCAGCCCCGCGCTACATCTACGGAGACCGTCTGATCCAGAGGGATACTCTGGGCGTCAGCCGGCAGGCGTATCGTCACTGCGGCCCGATTCAGCAGCCAGTACCCCCGGCCCGGTGATACGGTACTCACAAAGGCTTCGGGGAACCACCGGTACTGATCGCCCCAAGGATCCCAGCGAATAAACGCCACTGAACCGCCGGGCAGCAAGCTACCCAGACTTTGGAAGACATGCTCGGCATCATTATTAGCAAACTCGTATGGAATCGAGATCATCTGTAGCCCGGTTGCCGAGGGCAGCGGGGTGAGTACGGGCAACGCCGGAATGTATATTTTGCGGCTTACGCTTTTGCCGCGAGGCCCGGTGAACCTTATCTCGGCCACCCCAGGCCGAGCACCTGAGGCGCGTATGGTCCAGGTGGCCCCCGCCAGTTCATTGCGCGCCACTAGGCCCAGCGACTTAGTCCGGGACTGCGTATCCGGCCATAGCTCTAGCCCCTCCGGCAGGTCAATGGTGGCGGTAGCATTCATCAGTGGCGAGGGACTGAAGTTATCAACATACAACGCCGCTGGGAACGGCGACCGTCCTTGCTCGTCGGCTAGATAATACTCCTCGGTCACATCGGGCGTGGCCGGGTCGTCGCCCGCTTGTTCTATCAGCTTATAGGGAGTATAGCCGGCTACGGCAAAAGGCGGATCATAATCGGCCGCGGCTGCTCCTAGCCCAAAATAAGTCACATATCGTCGCGACTGGCCCGCAGCTAGACGCTTCTCCTCCCACTTGACAGCGTAGGCCCAGTCCTCATCAGTAATCGGGGCAAATTGATTCGCCACAAACTCAAACCAACTGTTTACAATGTGCCCGTAGGTACCAAACTCAATGACATCAGGCAGACCCGCAGCTGCGTTGGCCACACTCGGATTGTCCACCTCGTAGCCATCAACTACTCCTTTAATGGCAATCAACGGATTATCCAGATTATCGTAAGTCACCCAACTAGTGGGCATCCCGGCGCTGGGATCTTGCGGGTCGGGGAACATCCGTTCGGTTTCGACAACTGTGCCGTCGGGCAGGAATATGGGCTGCCCGTCATAGATAGTACCACCCCCGAAAGAACTATCAAAAACCATCCGGGTGCCCACTAAATGCGCTGCATCAGAGACATTGTCAATGATCAATTCGACCATCAACATATCGTGAATCAGGGTAAAGCAGTGATAGACCGTCAGGAATTGCGTGGCCGCACTGGCAGAATCTTCATCAAGCGGGATGCGGGCAGTGCCGTAGACATTGCGGCTCCCTGCCACCATCGAGCCCGGCCAGTAGTTCTCTAAGCCTCCCGGACTCGATGAAGTGCCCGCCGCTCCCATCAGGTCGTGAATATCCACATACTTGCTCTCCACATCCGATTCGGTGCTAGTCTGATCAATGGAGAACTGTATGCGGGAGGTAAATGCATACAGATCGTTAGTGCTCAAATATTCGCGGCTGCAAATGACGCGGCCTTCATCCCCGGAACGGGTCGGGTTGCCTCCAACTGGGGCCCCAGCCCCAGTCAGTAACTGAAAGCGGCCGGCGGGGCGCACCCAGTAGTCATCGTCGACCTGTATTACCCGTGGTGCGGCTACTACCAACCGCATCAGTCCACCCGGATGGGTAATATCCTCTACATACTGAGCGTTCTGGCCCCAGCCGCCTACTGCCGCCAGCAGTAGTAGTGTAGCGATTAGTCCCGCAATTAGTGTTATCGGTTGCTTTCTACTACGATTGCTGCCACCCATCACTTGGCTGTCAGCTCCTCTCACCTACATGCGAACGTCCCTTGTAGCCGGGCCGTCCTTGGCCCGATTCTGGGCGCGGCGGGGCCGCCGCTCCGCCGCCAATTGCAATCCGGTTATGGCAATATCACAAATGGTCGTATGGCCTGGACGGTTTGCCCGTCAGCGTCACGGGCCGTTAGCCGGGCCAGGTATCTACCCGCCGGTGCCCGGCTACCATGAGCATTGCGCCCATCCCACAGCAGCATCTCCACCTTGCCCCCACTACTGGGCTGCGCCGGGAATCTCTTAATTAGTGCCCCGGAAATGTTACGTATTTCCGCCTCCACGGTGCCCGGCTGCGACAGGGCATAGGTGATGACGGCCCGGCCACCGGGCGCGGCTTGCGCACTTATTCCACTTATCGTCAGGGCCTGCTCGCCCTGCTTATAGGCCACTATCCGCAGGTGGCGTGTGCTGCCGCCTTGGCCCACGGCGAAAGTATACCCACTGCTGGTCCGCATAAAGACCCGATTCCCACTATCTACGTCTTCCAGCATAAACTGCCAGCCTGGGGGCACAGTAGCGTTAAGCCGGGGCCACTGAATGCTCACTTCCGCATTGCTCAGCGGGCAGGCTACCTCCACATCCCAACTGTGTTTGTCTGACTGAGCCCCGCGCAGGTCCCGGGCGTAGGAGCCGCTATGTTGCTGCCACTGACGGTGAGGGATATACGCATTCACCGTGTTGGGCAGCGGCGGGGGCTTGCAGATATCCAGCCCGGGATCATAATCGTCGGTAGCTTTCTGACTCACTCCGATGTAGTTGGCCGGATCGTAGCCGGCCCCCATGGTCGCCACGAGCTGTACCTGCCAGTCGCTGTCTGAGACTTCCGGCTGCTCTTCAGACTGCGGGGCTGCACTTATGCCCACTTGCGGCGGGTATATAACCAGGGTGGTATCTCGCGACACATGCAGCCAGTAGCCCTGGAACGGCTCCAGAGTAGCCGCGAAGGGATCAGGAGGGAAATAGTAATAGCCACCGTTAGCGGTACTGCGAAATCCGAATAAGACTCCGTCGGTAACGCCGTCGGCTACCGCATCGGGCAGATTCTGGCGCACACCATTAGTAATAAAGTACACACTACCCCAATCAACTGCGGTGGTGAAGGGACAGCCGATCATATGCCAGCCTTGCGGCGGGTCACGAGTGTAATCGAGGCGGATTTGATAGCTGGTCACCTCAGTGAGGGCTTGGCCGGTAATATTCAAGGTAGCCCGGCTAGGTATACTTAGGAAGTATCCCAGTCCCGCCGGCGGCGAGGCTACCACCGCGTTAGCGCCACGCGCATCAGGAGGTTCAAAGCTGCTGTATTCATCAGGATAGATATGGTACTTGTTATAGGCTGAATCCTGGGGGTACAATCGGGGTAGCTTAATGTCAGTAGCAGATAGGCCGAATAACTGGCTGGTAGTGGGGAATTGCCCGGCGGCATAGGTGTAGGGCAAGGAAAACATATGGAAGCCCGCATCTATGGACGGTAGAGCTATGCGGAAGTTGCAAAACGCCTGCTGACCAGGATTGCCGGCCTTATCGGAAGCATCCAGAGTTATCTGGTGGCTGGTGCGTGTCAGCGGCGAAGGGGCCGTATAAGTGAGGAGACCGGTCTGGGTATTATAACTATAGCCGGTTACCGCCTGCCCATCCAGCGTTAAGGCAATACTGTTCGGGTTTATGCCCGGCGCCTCATCAACCAGGTAGTTGCAACTTTCCGAGACCATATAAGCGGTGATGGTGGGTGTCGTCGTGGTGACAAGTTCGCCCTCGCGGGGCGAGGTTATGGTGATAGCCGGCGGAGGCGGCACCACCATGCGAAACACCGACACTGCATAGTGCTGCAACGCGTCGGGGCCGTACGTTCCCGCCCATTCCATCTGATGGTCGGCGTGGTCCCAGGTATCGTGGACATATACGATGGGAGGGGTCACTGTGCTATCGTAGCCGAAACCAACCATGGCATGCCCGCTAACCAGAATCATAACCGGGCGGCCGGCCTCAATCTCCCGCTGAAAATCAGTGAAAGTGAATCCTTCTGTTATCCCACCATATCCCCAAATGTATTGGTTGAAGTTTGCTTCCACCATATAGCCCCGCGATTCGGCAAACAGCCGCATCCCGTGACATCCATCTCGCTGGCTAGGCTCAGAACCGGTGTAGTCGTAGGTAGGAGACCCATCAGCATTAATGTAATAGTAAGTGGCGCCGTCACTCATGCCAAACTCAGATTGGTTGGTGCCCATAAAAGCAGCCGTACAGTCGGCCTGGATGTGCTCGGGCCAACCATAAACCAGAAACGGGTCAGGGCCCCCATGGCCTGATGATACCCAGTAGTCATCAACATGGCCCCGGGTTGCTAGACCATCGTACCCCTGGTGGGTGGCACTGAGCGGACACTCGCCTGAACCCCATATCGTATTGGTCAGCGGAAATACGCCGCCGTTGGTAGGACCAGTATATAAACTGGGCAAAAGCACGCTGTCGTAATAGCCGAACATCATGGCCGCCGATGTGGCTGCACATCCGTAGCTCCAATCCAAAGCCGGAACATTGGCCAGGATTTCGACCTGCTGAGCGGGGTATCCGCCCTGCGCCGGGCGCAGTTGGGGTAGTTGGACTACCGGGGCTCGGTAGTTCTCGGGAGGCATCCCTGGTACTATGATCTCATCCACAAGCTTCCCCTGGTACCAAAACGACCTTACGATATAATCCTCCGGAGACTGAGCCTGAACAACCCCTATCCCGATCACCAACAAGCCGATGGCCAGAGCCATCAGTCTAGTGGGGAAGAACAGCTTATTAGTCCTACGGGCACTGTTCACTGCCTTGCCTCCTCCCGACTGTACCTAGGAGTGTAGCCTATTAGTACCATTGCTGCTGCCACCTTTACTGTATGTAACCGTTGGCTAATCATTCTTATCAAGTTTGCTTATGACCCGGAGACTAATCCCGAGCCCCTCAGCCGTCACCAACCGCCCTACATGGGTCAGATATGATTGCAAGAAAAGACTCCACCCACTTTGGTCCCCCATTTGCGCCAGTTGTCCATAGCCCAGGGGCAACCTGTCTAGTTCCAGATTGAGGGGGAAAAAGATGCTGATCCCCATCCCCCGAGTCTTTCCCGCCGCGCTGTGGCCCTGAATATGACTAGCCACCGTGGCCTCGCGCACCGCCTGCGAGACTTCCCAAGCGTGGCGGGCCAGGTCCGGATTGGTGCTGATTTCTGCCAAGACAGTGGCGAACCCGCCTAGATCAGCCACGTTCCCCTGAGGCCCCCAAGCCATTGCCTGGCTACGCGCTAGAGCCACCTCCGCGGCAATGGCGGGCATCTGGGCAACTGCCGATTGGCTCAAGCCGGCCAGCGTACCGATTATCAAGTCTAGCCGGCGTAGATCAATTGCTACCAACGCCGCGGGTAGGTCAGGTTCGCTCTGCCAATACTTGCCCGCCGCCGTCACCGCCACCCTGGCCAGCTCAGTGCCAGTTATCTGTGGCTGTCGTTGCAGGTGACCCAATATGTTTGCCCAGGGCAACCCCGGACTATACATTAGCCCTGGTGGCCCTACCAGGTAGTGAGCAACGTCACGTAGTTGCCACACCATCTCTAAGGTAGCCCCGTAGCAGCAGTCCAGGAATATTGCCGCTATCGGCCCAGTGCCCCGGCTGGCCCCTCGCACCGCTGCGGCTATCTGCTCGCCCCTGAGGGTTTCTTCCTGACCAGTAACTGCTGGCTGGCCGTGGCCCATTATCAGCAGCGCATAGTGGCGCGCCGGCGCTTGCTGCATTGCCCACTTGATGAAGGTTGCCAGGCCCTGGCCGGCTTCGGCATCATCCCGGCCCACTTGTTGCCGTTGCCTGGCACCGAGTTCATCATAATAATATCGGGCCGCCATCAGTGCCGAGTCGCCATCTTCCTGCCTGTTTACCTGGGCGACTACTCTCACTTGCGGGTGTCGCTCACCGGCAAAGAGTTGCGCCAGGTAGCGGTGCGCCGCCGGCTGCAGGTCACTATACCCGTCCAGGTAGGCCATAACCGTCCAGCTACTGGCCGGGGCGCCGGCCACCGGCGTTATCATGGCTACCATTAAAGATAGCACAGCGCCTATTGTTCCCCGTGCTTTTCTCCAGTCTTTAGTTCTTATCGTATTCATCGGTTAGTCTATTGCGATTGCGTTCCGATGGGCTATTGCCTGGGCATCTGCCGTATCGGCCGCTCGCCCCACCATCCCGTGCGCACCCCAGGCCGGCGCGGTCCGTCAGCCTGGCCGGCTGCCGAGGGCACCGGTGGTGGCATGGAAACGGTCTGGAAGATCCAAATGTTGCTCAATACCCATCCGGTTTTGTCTTGGCCCGCGACCCACACTTTGGGAGCCGGTTCGCCGCTCACTCGGGCACCCACCGCCCAATAATACATCCGGTCGCCGCTGAAGGTGAAGTCAGTAACCCGGTACTGCATCGCGCTTTGGCCAGTCCAGATAACAGTGTGCTGATACACCGGTGGATCATTGAAATTAGGATTATCATAGACAAAGACCCGATACTCGCCGGCCCCCGTAGATGGCTGCCACTCAAAAGTCACATCCTGGGGGTTCACGGTAGTACTACCGTTGGTGGGCCGACTCAGGGTGGGCGGTTGGAAGTAAGTTACCGGCCCGGCCGGACTACTGGCCTCACTGAGGGCGTCGGCGGGATCAACACTAAAGCTAACGTCTTCGAGCTCTTCATCGACCTGCTCAGCAATGGGAATTATGGGCCGCCACGGATCTACAATTCGTCGTACCTTGTAATAATAGGTCCGGCCGGCTATCAACTCCAGATGGTTGTAGTCAATATCTACGTCGCCGTCCTCTTCCTCGCCCTCGCGGTCCAGAAATGTGAATTCATCCTCGAAAGTCAAGCCAACTCGCCGCTCAGGGGTGTCCTCCCAGTAATCCACGTGACCGCCCTTTACCGCGCCTACGAGATAGTTGCGATCGTCCACCTCAGCCGGGAAGCCCGGACTCTCGCCGCGGAAGAAAAGCCAATCGTGGGTGCTGTCGGCGTCAGGATTCCAGCCGCGGTGGACGTTAACTCGGACAATAGGCTGACCTCCCGCCCCGGTCTGATACAGATGAACATCAGCCCCCGGCGCGCTCGTGGAGCCGCCACCGCTGCCAATAGCCCATAATCCCGCTAACATGCCCAAAGCCCAGAATTTTCTGAGGGAACTGGTAACGTGCCGCTTGTGTTCTTGGACTCGCACTATCTCCGGCAGCGTGTACAGAGCATAGACCTTATCGCCAGTCCGGGGCGTCTGCCCAGATATAGAATGAGCCGTGGACAGTCGCGCCTGGGCGTCATCTATCTCGATAGTGCCGATGTCCCGCATGACTACTTTCTCAATATCCGGCTCCCAGTAACCACGCTTGACCAGCATCTGCATCCCGCGGTATAACCCATCCCTGGCACCCAGGTTCAGATTTATCACGCCCAGGTCGTCAACCAAGTCCACGTTGCCCCGTGGGATTCTAGTGCGCAACATCGCCGCCACTGTCGCTTCCGCCGCTTCGCGCAGCCCTTCATTGACCACGCGCACTTCCGGGCCTTCCCACCCAGGAATCCGCTTGGTCGTGATGGTATTTATGGCGCCGTTGAGGACCGCCTCACTATCTATATCAAGCGACCTTAATTCCAGACGCACTCGGCATTCACCCGTGTGCCGGTTGATAGTCAGCTCGTGGAGAGTGCCGCTTATCACCTTGTCCGCCTGTAGTTGCTTTCCGACCCGGATTTGCTCCGCCTGCGACAAGGGCGGCTCGAGCGATAGCTCCCTGAGTTCGCGTTGCAGATTGGACTCGCTAATAATTCTGAACTCCCTCGATTCCTCCAGGGCCAAAGCCACCGCTGCCGTTGCCTTTTGCGAGAGCAGTTCGCCTTCTAGACCCCTGCCTAGCACAATCGGCAACACCACCGCCGCGGTAATCTCACCACGAATTTGGGCATCAACGCCACTACAAAGTACAGCAAATGGCATGGCTAGCAGTACGGCCAATACCCAGGCTATGTATTTGGATAGTGGATGCTGATTCATCTGGTGCATCGCTATTGTTCTCCCTTCAGAGCTAGCTGTTGCCTAAATCTATGACAACGCCCCGTAGTATGACACAAACCACCATGCTTTGTAAAGTCTAATCCTTTACCGGTACAGCGTGAAGCTGCTAAGTGCGCTGCTGCGCCGGCCCTGGTCAGTAACTGCGGTAACCTTCACCAGATACTGACCACCGGGCACTGCGACGCCGGCCTGGTTACATCCATCCCATAGCACAATTTGCTGGCCGGCTGACTGCACCCGACCCGCACCTACTTGTCGGACCAGCGCGCCGGAGATATTACGTACCTCTACCCATACTTGAGCGGGCTGGGACAGACTGTAGACTATACTGGCGCGGCGGCCGCCCGCGGCGGTGGCCGTTAGTCCCGAAACCATCAGCTCCCCGGCCCGCGAGCCATCCTCCGCTGTAATCCTTAGGTGTCGCACCGGCTCGCGCGCGGTGTACTGGTAGCCGGAGGCGGTGCGCATATACACATGGCGGCCGGCCGCCTCATCGGTCAGCATCAGCCGTACCTGATCCGGGACACCAGACATATCCGGCCAGCGGATGGTCACTGGCGTCTGTGTCAGGTTGGTATGAACCGCCAGCGTCCAGGTGCCCTGGCCCTCCGGCCTGATATCCACGGCATAGTTGCCACGGTAAGAGCTATCATTATCATGCTCAAAAGCAGCATATACGTAAGGGCCAAAGTCCACGGCCGGCGGCTTCTCCATATCCTTGCCGATATCATATCCCGCCGTCGCCGAGACCGCCTGGCCCAGATAGGTTGAGGCGTCCACACATCCGCCCGCACTTACTTCCAGAGGTAGCAGCCAGCCATCCGCTGGCGGCGGCACTGCCGGCCGCTGGGCGACTTGCGCGGCGGACAGGGCGCCGGCGCTCTCGCTTACGTGCAGAGTCAACGGCTCATAGGCCCGGAACCAATAGCCGGCATAGGGACTCAGTGCTGCCACGGCCCGATAACCACCTAATACATAGGCAAACAACGTGCCTTGCAGCTTGCCGGCGGCCATCGCCGCCGATAAACTCTGCACCGTCCCCGCTTGGTCTTCCACCTCAATTGTGTATAGGTCAATAATTTCATTGAAAGGATCGCCGATTATATTCCAGCCGGGCTGCACGAGGATGAGGGTGGGATCAAGGGGGCGCGTGCCCTCTTGCCGCAAATCGCTGACCGTGGCTAGCTTCAGCCAGTAGCCTACACCCAAGCGCAGGCGGTCAGCCGGGGCCTGAGGATAGAGCCGATACCGCATCCGCTCCGGCTGCCAAGTGGCCAGTAGTAGCTCGGCGGCGGGCACCTGCAGAAGCTGGGCCGGGTCAGTCATCTCATAGCCAAACGGCACGGACATTAGCTGCATACCGGCGGGGAATGTATGGAGGCTAGAAAGCTGGAAGTTGACGCCCGTGGTGCGCTGGCCGCTAACGACCCGTACCCGCCGTTCGGTGGGCTGGGCAGTGAAGCCGACTGGATCGGGCCGTACGGTCACCGTACCAGTAGGCACGTCGGTGAAGATGTAGTTGTATAGCTCACTGCCGTCGCCGGGATCAGTAAGAGTGCCGGCCGTGGTCGTGGTAGCTATCACCTGCTCATTATACAGAATTTTCACCAGTACGTCGCCCACGGGGTTGCCGGTGGTCGCGCTGACCACTTTCCCACTCAGCGAGCCCGGGGGCTGGCGCTCAATATCTATAGTAATCTGGGTAGTCTTAACCGATTCCACAAGGGTGGGCACGGGCGCGGAGCGCTCGTATCCAGAGGCTTCCCCGATCACCTGATAAGTGCCCGGCTGGATGCCAATTTCGGCCACCCCATCTTCATCGGTCGCCGCGGCGGCCACCGGCTCATCCTCACCCGCCACGAAGACCTCCACACTCGCGTCAGCCAGGGGGGCCAGCGTTTCCCCATCCCGCACCGTTACCTGCAGGATGCCGTCGGCAGCGGTCAGCACAAAGTCAGCGGTAGTAGTATTGCCCACCGTGACCTCGACCAATCTTTCCTCGCTGTCGTAGCCGATGGCGTTGCCATTCGCCTCCACGAAATAGAAGCCGGCCATCAAGCCACCTACATCGTAGGTACCATCCGCCGCCGTCAGGGTCGAGCCCTTCTCAGCGCCGCGCTCATATTCTTCTTCGTCTGCTTGCGCGGTCTGGGTGCCTTCAACTTCTTCTTCCTCTTCTTCGATGGGCAGGGCCTCATAGACGGTTATCTGGACATTGGCCAGGAAGTCACCCGTGGCTTCGGAAGTCACGGTGCCGGCAATCGCGCCAGGCTGGGCATGCGTAAGAACAAAGTCAACTATCACCGGCCCCAGGGAAGCGTGAGTAAGTTCTTGGTCGTAGTGGTCAATATCGTAGCCGCGCCGATAAGCCTCCATCTGGTACCACCCGGGCAGGATACCATTCATAACGTAGGTGCCATCATCCTGGCAACGCACCGCATACCTCACTGTCCCGCCCTGTTTAGCCTTTACGATGGGATTGGGATCAAGTAGAGGTTGGCCGCCCTTGATCGAGAGGACCCGGCCCTGGAAGGTTCCCGTGCACATCCATATGTAAGTGTTATCTATTAAGTGGCTGCGATGGTTCTTACAGTGCTTGTACTCCACGCCAGTGCACGCAGGTGTCGTTTGGTGGTACCCACGGTGTATCTGCTCGAGGCCAAACGCCAAGTAGATCAGGTGGGCGCCGGTGGTAGGATCATCATACCGGAGGCCGGCAGGCGGCCCGGCGAAGCTATGGCTATCAGGAGCCCCGTACCCATATAGCTTAGTAGCATTGCCCAGCACTTGGATGTGATCGGGATACAGAGACCATTCGGCGGCATCTTCATAAATTGGGTTGGGGTCCCCAGGGTTGGGAATTTTGGGAGATTTGAGCTGACGCGGCCGCTCATCTGCGTCCAATCGGCAATCCATGCGGGGTACCCAATTAGCATCGGTTACCGGATCCCCCTCCGCCCCAGTTGCAGTAAACCCATAAGCGGTATTCTGCATCCGCCACCAGCCCCCGCCGGGAATCCATACCCAGATACTGGCATAGTACCCTATCGCCGCGCACGGAGTATCGGCGACGAACTGGGCTTTGAGGTGGTTGCTGAGGAAACTATTGGTGATAGTGCCGTTCATGGTCAGAGCCCAGGCAATATCGTGACCGGAGATGATCAGATTGCCGCCGCGATCCAGGAATAATCCCAGGTCAGTCTGAACTCGAGCATCCACAACCGAGCCCGACTCCTCCCCCACCCATACATCACCAGTATGAGGCGCAGCCCATACTATCATTCTATCCGCTACCCGCACCTCGCGGGTAGGCTGGGCGCCGACCGGATCCGAGACCGCCTCAGCGGGTTCCAACTGATATTCAATAGTAGACAAATAGTACTGATAGACACTGGGGGGGATACGACCGCGGCAGATAACTCGCCATACGTCGTAGTTCTTCCCGAAGTAACCACTAATCGTGTCATATTCGACATTGTAAACATCGGGGTGGTCACTAGGATTGGACGTATAATAGCTCTCGACGGGAAACCACGCCGGATAGTCATTGTTCAAGCCCAACAAGGCCAGAAATGATTGCCCCTCGCAGTAATCATTCACGAAGAGAATATTATGTTGAGGTGAGAAGACTTCGGTGCTGAAGCCGTAGATATCATCATAAGTCAGGGAGTTACCGGCATTGTCCATCACCAGAATATCAATAATGTAGTCGCGAGCAGTCAGCGGCGTGGTCCAGGTTCCCGAGAATGTTCCGTCCCCGTCAGGGTCAGTCAGCTCCACACTATCCACCGTCATACAGTCCCACTCTAGGTACTTGTCACCCTCAAGAAAGTTGGTATCGTACCATCCCCATCCGTAGTATGCCATGTATAGCTTGATATCCGGATTCTTGAAGATAGCCCGGACCGCCGCTACCCCGGGCTCTTTATCATGTACCGGGACGCTAACGGTGATATCACTTCCCGGCGCGGGGAGACGGTTGTCCACACTGGGCAGGTCGTCGAGAACCGGCGGCCGAGTGTCCTGGATTATGTGTCGCCATATATCAATGTTATTTTCGCCTATGTTGGCGCGGTTTGATTCAAATATGACCCGTAGTGGCTGTCGCTCCAGAGGCGGAGTCCAATAGGGATTGACATCATCGCCGGCATCGGCGGGGTCAGTGCTGCTCAGGAGGGTCGCCTCCGGCCCCTCCAGCTCGCCCAGGCTCGTCATCCGCCAGATGTTGTAGTCTCTGACTGTATCCCCCCCGCCGGTCAATCGGTTAGAGCTAAAGGCCAGGGTAGTACCGTTGCGTTGCCAGCCGGGTTCTATGTCATCGGTTGCGGGGTCGCCACCACCGGAGGATATGCAGGTCACATTAGTGCCCTCGGGCGTCATAGTGTAAATCCTGCACGTCCCGCCAACTTCACCGGTATAGGCAATGGTATTCCCGCCCGGCTGCCAAGCGGGAGCAGTCTCGTCGCCCGGACTGGTGGTTAGCTGGCTGGGGGTGCCCACACCGCGAGAGTTTATCCTGTAGATGTTCCAGTTGCCGTCTGCATCGCAGGCAAAGGCAATCCATCTACCATCTGTGGACCAAGTAGGATGGCGTTTATTGCCGGCGCCAGTAGTAATTTGCTGCACGAGGCCGCTGGAAATTTCGACGGTGTATATCTGCCAGGTTCCCGTGACATTGGAAGAGTAAGCAAACAGGTGGCCACTGGGATCGTAAGCCGGCTCCCTTTCATCCCCGGCAAGATCCGTAATCTGGATCTGCTCCGAGCCATCAGCCCGCATTATCCAGATATTGAAGTGAGGAGTGAAGTTAGGGTCATCAGGGAGGGTGGGGTCTATCTGATTATCGCCGTCAAGGTCAAGTCCCGTCGTCACAAAGGCAATGCGACTTTGGGTCCCCGCCGGCGAGGCAGTCGGATCTAGCTCGTCAGTGCTGAGGCCAGTTGCGGTTAAGTCGTCATCAGGAATGGGGCCGGGGCCCTGGGCGGGCTGGACCAAACCCGGCAATGGCGGGAGCTTCTCGATGATTATCGGGCGGTTACTGCCGCTGGGGCCAGTGATACCCGCCGGCGCTATGACGGAGTGAAATGGCGCCCATCGTCCCGGTTGGGGTAAGCCCAGGTGCGAGAATAGCAAAAATAAAAGGAGGCATAAGAGCAAACATACCGGTACCGTACGCAGAAGGCGACCCTGTTGCAATACCCTCACTCCTTCGCAATACTATGATGATAACCGCAGTTGTGGCTACCGCTCACGACGTCTCCTAGTGGTAGCTATTGGAAGCTGGCAACCCACCGTCCTTTACCGTCTTCCTACCCCCCCAGCACCGACACTGCACATTATAGCACAGTTGCGCTCCCTCCGCAAGAGGTAAACCCCTCCCCGGGGCTTAATTCAGTCTGCTCTCTTTCATTCTCGGCAGATTATCCGTGTCCCCGGCCGGTCAGGTTCAAAGCCGCTGCGAATCCAAATGTCAACGTTCTGCGCTACGGCGTACTCCACTGATTCGCGCTGTATCACCTTGGGGAACTCCGGCCAGGACAGCAACTCTTCCCCCCTCACCTCCGTCAGCCGCTGAGCATCCTGGCTCGTTTTGGGCTCAGCGTCATAAATGGCGTCCACATTGCTGTACATAGTGGCCTCAGTCTGCCCCAAGGCAGCAGCCAACGCCACGGCGGTCAGGTTGGAGCCGCCGCGTCCTAGAATGGACACTTCGTCACGGCCAGTTTGCTCATCATAGTAATAGCCTTGGAAGCCGGCCACTATGGGCACTACTTGCTTGTTGATCAACTCCAGAACTTTGTCCGCATCAACTTCCTCGATCAGTGCATCTACGGCGCCGCCCCGCGTTATTATCCCCGCTTCCCGGCCTGTCATAGACCGGGCGGGACAGCCCAGACAATCTAGAGTTAAGGCCAGAGCGGAATTAGCCCGCAGCTCCCCACTCATCATTAGGCGGGCATACTCGTGGGGATGAGGTTCCGGAGTAATACAGGCGGTAAGCTGCTCCAACTTATCAGTAGCCCAGTCAAAAGCAGATACTACTACCACCGGCACCAAATCCTGGTTGCGCAGGGGTAGGATATAATCGGTAGCCACTTCTCGCAGACGTTGGGCGCGAGCAGTGTTCC
>JAUWJN010000204.1 GCA_030607655.1 bacterium | reverse complement strand
CGCGGGTCAGGGTGGCAAACGGCCCATCAGTGCCCGCCGCATTCGGGGCCGGCAGCGTTCCGGACCAGGTATCATTACCAGTGGTGGCCACACAGAAATTCGCCGGCGCCCCCTGCGCTTCTGAGTACATCATCGTCCCCACCAGGAATACCACCACTATGACACTCATCGTCAGATAACGGTCGTAACTCATTGTAATCCCTCCTTGATAGTGTTATAACAATGTTTTACACGCCGGACGGAAGACAGATTTAGCTATGCAAACGTATTGTAAGCTGCTCTATTCATAAGGCGGCTGGTTCAATCTGGTAGGTCGCCCCGGCACGAGTAGGGAACTGCACGTGGTCCCCCTGGAGACGAAGCGGGTCGGTGACTCCTTCCTCCTTGACCAGGATATCCTGGTCCGGCCAGGGATTGATGAGTTGACAGGTATTGCCGACGCGGGAGCGGATAGTCAGTTTGGTCACCGTGCCCTCTTTACAGGCCGCCGAGACCTCAAAGGCGCCGTGGGCGAGAAGGCGTCTAAATGAGATAGTAGCATCGGACTCAACCGCCGGAAAGATATGCATAACCCCCCGGTGGCTATTTAACAGTGTTTCGTTGATCCCCGCCGTGTAGCCGCCGAAGTGTTCTATCTGTAAGAGGGCAGGATATCCCCCGCCAAGCTTACCATCCCACGGACGGTTGTCCCAATGACTAGCCCACTTGGCGCGCGGTAGCTGCAACGCTGCAGGGGAAGCAGCCCATGCGCGAATCCTTTTCCACGCGTATTCGCCCATCCCCAGATGCGCGGCCATGCTTATATCTGCCTGAAAAATTCCTTGGTATTTCTCAAGTGTGCGCTCTGCTAGCGCGCGGTCCGAAGGCGAGCTCTGTAGGCCGAATTCGCAGGCGGGGAATATAGTCACGTTTGTTGCGTGACTACCTTTGCCTTCCGCCGTATCCAGCAAATGGCCCTCCGCAGTGGGATATGGTGGCATCCGGTCAAGCATCCACTGCCACCTCTCCCGCAGGGCCGTATCAGTATCCAAAAGTTCAGCAGCTTGGATACTGGCTTTCAATAGGGCGGAAATCAACCCAATGTCACACGAAGGGTTACGGTCCCAGGCTTCCGGCGAATCTGCATCCCGCTCCGGGGAGCACGAAGGAATAATCTCTAGATGACCGGTGTCATCCTCGCTGAGATAGTCCTCATAAAAGGCCATACATTCCTTCATCATTGGGTAAGCACGATTACGCAAGAACTGCTGGTCTTGCGAAAACTGGTAATACCGCCAGAATTCTAGTCCAACCCATGCACTGCTTCCCGGCCATACACAGAGGGGAAAGTAACCCCCAATTTCATGGCCGGTCGGTGCCCCCGCAAAAGGAAACTTCACCCCGCGCATACCAAAATACTGCGCGGTATCTTTCTTCGCCTGCGGCAGCATCCTCTCGTAAAGCTCATACAGTGGCATGGCCAGTTCAAGATGATTCCCTACGTAAGCGGGCCAGAAGTTTAGCGAAAGATTCCAGCCCATATGATAGTCGCCATGCCAGGGTAGACAGTTCTGCTTGAACCATACCCCTTGCAAGCCCGGTGCTAGATGGCCAGGCCGCGAATAGCTCGCCAATAGATACATTCCATAGAGCCACGACTGCTGCACGTCCGATTCTGCGAGGTACACCATTGACTTGTTCCAGAAATTGCGCCACCACCGCTCATGGGCCTTCCGGAGCCTGACCGCGCCCTGCCGGCGGGCAGCTTCCAGTTGCGCGCGGGCGGCAGTCACCGCTGCCTGTGGATTATTGGCCAGGGCTATCGTCGCTAGCACTGCGAACCCGGTGTCTTCAGACTGCTCGATGGTCCCTATAACCATCTCTCTGGTTGTCTCCAGTTCAAACTGGCCCCCTTCGACGCAGCACATCAGGCAATAACTGAGTCCGTCCGGTAACTGCAAGCTAAACCAGCCGAAACCATCGTCCTGGCCGGTTTGCGGTCGCGGATATTCCATATTGACTTGACGCCATAGCCATAGGTGATGGCGATAGGGCAAAGGCAATGAGGGTGTACCTACCGGTGCCCGTTTATAATTAGTCCAGCCCGCTAAAGTTATCGGCGGCGCTACCTGGAGTACAAATACCGGAGCTTCGGCGGCCACAAAACTTTCCACCAGCACCTCGGTGTGGGGAGATACATTGCCCATCGCTATGTGCCCCCACACACCAACGCGCTGAGCATGAGTGGCTGTCGCCAGCGAGTGCGTTTCCTCGAACCACCACTGCTGCCCGCCAGAGAACAATGATAAGTGCATTTCTCCAGCCTGGATAGGGGTAGGACTGTTACGCCAAGACACACTGTGCTGATAGTTAGTACCGGCCTGCAGGTCTTCCTTGTCCCCCTCACGTACCATACGCCTGAGTTCAGGGAAAGGCACATTGGGTCGGAAGGAACGGTTATCCTTCACGCGAAAGTCCCACAGGTCTCCCTTGCTGAATGAGAACGTCAGGTGCTCGGGCGAGCCATAGGGGACTACTCCTAGGTCCCCATTGCCTAGCCGGGTCCCGTGTACCCATTCCCAGGCCGGAGCATGGCGGACATAATCATATTTCTTAACAAATTCGAATGGCTCAAGTGTGCTATTATCCTCTGGATAGACCGGAAGCGAGGCAACTACAAGTATGCCTACTGCTGTTAGGCCAAACAACCAATTCATCTGGTACATTATAATAAACCCCTCCCTGAAATTAGAGGTGACCGAACACCTGCGCCGCCGGCGCGAGTTAAAGTGGCAAAGAGGCCGTCAGTCCCCGGCGGAAATTCGCGTAGCCCTTGCTCCTCATCCACCGGCCAGGGTGCCACACCCGCCAGCACGTCGCGCCATTGGGGGCGAAGGTTGGCGTCCACATCCAACTCCTCGCTGGCGCTCAGCAGATTGCTGAACACCTCGGTGACCAACGCAATGTCCATCGTGGGATTGACGCACATCACCGACCAGCCGGTCGGTTTACCGAAGAGCTGTGTCTCCTCGCGGCCACGTATCACCTGCTCCGGCGAGTGCGCGGGGCAGGTGATGTAATGCCCGTGCGCATCTCATCAACCAGTTCATTAGTCGGCTTAGCGGGTAACGGATCGCCGAGACGCAATGACGCGCGGCGGTACAGGCGGCGGTGCTCGCTCACGTGAACTTCCCGGAGCGTGGGCAATGCGGACTCAGCGTCACGCAGATGGTTGTCGCACAGGTCCAGCGGATCATCTGTCTCATCCTGCGTGGCGATATCCAGCAATACCCACACCTCATCCGCCCCGGTGATTAGGAGCGAACTGTGGCGACCGTCCTGGTATCCAGCGGGGTCAACAGCCCCACCCCGGTGAATGATGTGGGCCGCTAGGCCGAACCAGTAATCCGGTACGGCATGGCCAAGCAATGTGAGGGTATGGTCATGAAAACGACCTGAAGTGCTGCAATTGAGCGGATCGTATTGCCGCTGCAGCGTCACCCGAACATTCAGTTGTCCAGGGGTGTCGCAGGTCAGATGCACCACCAGTACCTGTTGAGCGGCGGACACGAAGGACTCGCACTGGAAGCTATTTCCGTTACTACGAAAGCGTTCGGTAGCCACGGCGGTATCTAGGTCGAGTTCGCGAGCATACTTAGCCACATCACCGAGACCCTGCATTTCTAACACAAGGTTTCCTGCCGGCTGATACAGGTTAACCCGGTAGCTGCTGGGACCACCGCTACCGCAATCCCCCTCCACCGGCTGCATCTTCTCGCCGAACAGGTCCTCGGCTTCTTTCCACTGAGCGGCAAAGATTAATTCGCGTACCTGCGGCAAATACTCTGATACCGGCTCAAGGGTCAGTGGCTGATGCAGCCAAATGCGTTTATGGTTGAGCGCGAAGTGCTGGCGCTCCGGAAATCCCCCCCACATCGCCCCCAACCGGCCATTACCCAGATAAAAACCCGTACGCCAATCGTTCGCAGGCGTGTTATAGCCCAGCTTTTCTTGACCAGTTATGTGCTGTGTGTTCGTATCCAGAGTGATGTTTTATATTACCCCCCTGATTTCTCTCAGGCTGGAAATCCCGGCAGGGCTAAGGTGGTTCTCCGCCATTCTCACACGACTTGCCGCCGCCTGATTTGCTAATTAGGCGCAAGCGGGTATTCGTTGCACAACAGATATGAAGGCGGTTCGTCTTCTTCCACCTCAGGGAAGCGGCCGACCTCTTCGAGGAAGTGGTTATCCACGTTGTCGTCGTTCACCATGGAGACCTCCCCGCACAGTACCATGTCGCCCTCCGCCCAGAATTGATGATACATGTAGGTGGGCAGAGTAATGCTTTCGCCGGGCGTCAGGGCTAGGATGGAACCCGCCGCCACGGAGAACGTGTGAGCGTCCACAGATACCTCCACCGGCGTATCGGCAAGTTGGTAGTCGTCCGTAGCGTTATAGACCTGTATCATCAGCTCGCCGCCACCGCGATTGATGATATCCTCCATCTTGGAGTAATGGAAGTGATAGGGAGTGATCTGCCCCTCGCGTATGATGAGCAGTTTCTCGGCATAGGGCTTGATATACTTGTCAAGCTGTGCGTTGCCATTACGAATGGTGAACACCAACAGGCCCTTTTCGGCGAAGTTGCCCAGGCCGAAGTCGGTTACGTCCCAGCCCAGCATATTGTCCCTGATTTCGTCATATTCATGGTCCTGGATTTCCCAATCCTGCGGTGTCCAGGTGGCAAACGGCGGCAGGTGGAAATTCATCCGGCAGCAAAACTCCAGGCCATCGCAGATAATCTGGTTTATTTCCGACCTTTTCACGGTAGTTACCTCCTTAGATTTGCAAACCTGCAATTGACGACATATTGCGGAATCTGGACGGAATCCAATTTAGGCATTGCCCGACGAGCCCAGCAGACTGCATTTTTCCTTGATTAAAGCGCTTAGCGCTTCCCAACCGGGTCGCATCAGGTCGTCGCGGTG
>JAUWJN010000229.1 GCA_030607655.1 bacterium | reverse complement strand
CCCAGAGCCTTCTCCATCATGCTTTGCGCACCCGGGAGCTTGGCGGCAGTAGTCGGCCCACCTCTTCCTGTGTATTCACCGCCGAATAGATACGCGCCCATTTGGGCTGCGCCCAGTCCTAGCAAATCACAATCCGGGCCAATCTGAGTATGAATGCCCGTGCGCATATCGAAGGTCAACGGCCCGGCACAGTACCCGATTAGGCGGTCGTCCAGCGCCAAACTAATGACGTTACAGCCCAGCACTTCAGCGGTAATGTGCGTCAGGGCCCCCGCCATAGTGGCCGGTGTCGCGATGCCTGCCACCGGCATAGTTGCAATCTCAAAGGGCTGCCCCAGCAATTCTCGCGCCTTCATCCCAATTTCAATATTCTCCCGCGTAAGCATAAACGGCGAGTTGTACCAGCATTTGACCGCGAAGATGGGGTTTTGTTTTACCTTTTCAACCGAACCTTCCCATACCGCTTGCAGCTTGATGAAATACGGCACCATATCTGCGTTGTACACCGATACCCGCCACGGTCGGTAACTGTTGAGCATAATCGTGGCAAAAGCGTGCACATCGCAGGAGCCAGTCGGCACATCCTGAGGAATGAAAGTGGGATGGTACCGTTGCAGGTTCTCAAAACAATCGCACAGCCGCGACCAATCCGCCAAGTCCTGTTCCGTAGCTGGCCGGAGCGTATCAGTCTCTATATCGTGACAATGCCAGGCCTGACCGGAAGCCCCATACTCCAGCTTGGCATTGTCAACTCGGGCCGGCCGCCACGGGCCATTCTCCTGGCGGCTCTGCTCCAATCGCGCTAAGACCTTCTCCTGAACGGCTTTCGGAAAAGTCACGCAGTCCCCGTCAATCTGACAGCCAAAATCCAGTAGGGCTTCATTAAACTCCTCCGTGCCCTGGGCCCGCAGGGGCACCTGGCCCCATACGCGCAGGGCGGCCTCCCCAATCTGCTGCATTTCCTGTTCATTAAGCACTTGCATTACCTGGAAAGTCAGATTCATAACCCTACTCCCTATTCGCCGCCGGCTACATCATATCCACTGGCTCAATGTCCGCCACCACAGTGGTCGAGCCGGTGTCACCTAGCCGGTCGGTAAGCTCCTGAATTGTCTCGCGAAGCCGGGATGTATCCGGAGCCTTGATGAGCATCTGATAGCGGTAGCGGCCCCGCAACTTGTACAGCGGCGCTTCCGCCGGGCCCAGGAATTGTACTTCGCCCTGCTTGAAGAACACGCCCATATCTTGCAAAGATACCGCCGATTGCCGAGCAGTAGCCAGCGCTTTATCCTGATCTTCATCAGAGAAGACAATATTGGCCAGCTCGACGAAGGGCGGGTATAGATTCTGACGTCGGGCGACAATCTCCTGTTCATAAAAACCGTAATAATCGTGGTTGCGGGCCGCCGCGATAGCATAATGGTCCGGATTGTAGGTCTGGAATAGTACCTCCCCGGGCTTGTCGGCCCGGCCCGCCCGACCGGCAACCTGAGTGAGAAGCTGAAAAGTCCGCTCCGCCGCCCGGAAATCAGGGCGGTGCAGGCCGACGTCGGCATTGAGCACTCCCACCAGGGTAACTTCGGGAAAGTCCAGGCCCTTGGCGATCATCTGGGTGCCGACCAGGACATTGGCCTCGCCGGCGGCAAACCGCCGCAGGATTCGGCCATAGGCTCCCTTAGCGGTAACGGTGTCGCGGTCCATGCGCGCTACCACAGCTTGCTCAAACTCTCGCTCTATCTGGTCGGCCACTCGCTCGGTGCCCAGGCCCTGAAAGCCAATACTGTATCCCTCACAGTTCTCACACTGATCTGGTACTGGTCGGGTGAAATCGCAGTGATGGCAGCGCATAGTGCGGCTGCGATGATGATAAGTCAGCGACACTGCGCAATCCGGACATCGTAGCGCCCAGCCGCATTCCCGACACATTACAAAGGTGGAGAAGCCCCGCCGGTTCAGAAACAGTATGACCTGCTCGCCGCGATGCAGACGGGCGCGGATAGCCTCTAACATGCGCTGGCTGAAGGTGCCCCCTTTGCCCATTAGCGTCTCCCGGCGCAAGTCAATTATGTCCACATGGGGGAGAGGGCGGTTATCAATGCGCTCGGGCAGCTCCATCAGAGTTAAACTGTCATCGTCCTCATTGCTGGCCCGGTAGTAAGCCTCTATGGACGGGGTCGCGGAGCCCAGCAATAGCACCACTTCCTCGCGCCGGGCCCGCTCGGCGGCCACCGCCGTAGCGTTGTATCGCGGGGCACTCTCCTGCTTATAGGCGCGCTCGTGTTCCTCGTCTACGACTATTATCCCCAGATTGTGACAGGGAGCAAATACCGCCGAACGCGCTCCGATGACAATATCCGCCTCACCCCGCTCCACCCGTCCCCACTCATCGTACCTTTCGCCAGCACTGAGACTGCTATGAAATAGGGCGAGCCGATTGCCAAATCGCGCCCGGAAGCGCCCGACCATCTGCGGAGTAAGCGAAATCTCGGGTACCAGAACGATAGCGCTGCGGCCAGCCTGCAATGTACTTTGGATAGCTTGTAAGTATACTTCGGTCTTGCCGCTGCCGGTTATCCCGTGAATCAACACGGCCTGGTGGCGATGGGAAGCAATAGCACCGGCCAGGTGCTGCAAAATCTTAGCCTGCGCATCGGTGGGCGTCAAGGGCTGCTTGGCTTCATTACCCAGCCCGGGCTCGTCAGGCAGCCGCGGCCGGCGCTGCTCAAAGATGTCTATCAGTTTCTTGTCAGCTAGAGCGGCTACCGCACTACGAGGGAGTGCGGCCACTGGCACTGGCTCGTCTCGGGCCTCTAACAGCGCTTCCAGCACTTCCGCCTGCCGCGGAGCTCGTGGGGCCAACTCCTTGATAACCGAAGGCCAGTCGCGATCGGTATCGGCCAGCATTGTCACTTGCTGGGTGACCTGGGCCGCGCCGGGCGGGCCTAGGCTGCGCGCTAGATCCACCAGGCCCTTGTCCTGCAAACTACGCAACGCGCCTAGCACCGCCGACCGCGTGGGAGGATCGGCCTCACTCTGCAACTTCTTGACCAGGTTATCAAGGGTGACAGGCTCAGAGAGGTCTTGAAGTACTCTCAGTACTTGCGCCTGGCGGGGCGCGCGGGCCACCTGGGCAAAACTCTCATCCCCGTGTCCGGCCTCAGTCAATCCAGCCGTGGTCACTGCTCGCCGCGATCGTCCCGGCGGCAGCACGCAGCGCAAAGCATCCAGCAAAGAGCTATAGTACCTACGGCCTACCCACTGAGCTAGCGCCAGTTGCTCCGGGGTGAACAGAGGTAGGTCAGTGAGCAGTCGGATAACCTGTTTCAGACGGGCCGGCGGCTTCTGCTGAGTAAGCCCAATGACGTAACCAGGTAGTCGCTGGCTGCCAAAGGGTACTAACACATAACTGCCCACTGCCAGGCGCGGGGCTAAATCAGCCGGTATCCGGTAGGTAAAAGGCCGGTCCAGGCTGCGTGCCGAAGGGGTTACTAGTACTTGAGCATAGGTTTCGGCCTGCGAGGGAAGTGTCTTGGTATTCCCCATGGTCGTGGCTCAGAGTCCTGCCGCCTCCCGTAACGCCTCCACAGCATCTATCCGCTCCCAGGTGAATTCCGGCGCGCAGCGGCCAAAATGGCCATAGGAGGCCGTCTGCTGGTAAATAGGCCGCCGCAGGTCCAGGTGCTCAATTATTCCCACTGGGCTTAGATCAAAAATGTCTCTAACGATTTGTTCAATCTGTGACGCTGGTATCTTCTCGGTACCGAAGCCAAATACCGCCAGCGAGAAGGGCTCCACCTGGCCAATGGCGTAGGCAATATGAACCTCGCAGCGGTCAGCCAGCCCCGCGGCTACTATGTTCTTGGCAATATAGCGAGCCATATAGCTGGCGCTACGGTCAACCTTGGTAGGATCCTTACCGCTGAAGCAGCCCCCGCCATGGCGGGCAATGCCACCGTAGGTGTCCACGATTATTTTCCGCCCGGTGGTTCCGGTATCCGCCTGGGGCCCGCCGACGGTGAAGCTACCAGTGCCATTGACCATTACGTCAAAGCCATCTGACCGCAGCTCGTCAGGAATAACTGGCTCTACGACCATCTCAATCAGGTCAGCGCGTATCTCATCAAGGGATACGCCGGGACGATGCTGCGCGGCTAACAATACTTTGGTGACCGCCACCGGCCGGTCATCCTCGTACTGGACGGGTACTTGACTCTTCCCGGCGGGGCGCAGATAGTCTAACTGTTTAGTCTTGCGCACCTCGGCCAGTCGCTTACACAGTCCGTGAGCT
>JAUWJN010000088.1 GCA_030607655.1 bacterium | reverse complement strand
CGCGGTCCATGATAACCTGGCTATTCCCCTGGTAGGCTATGGATACTACCTCACCGCGACAGGACAGCATGAGCAGGGGGTGCAGTTCGCCAGAATATTAACGAAGGTGTGCCATAAGTCACGGGAAGCGCTATTCCATGCCACGTCCGCGGCTATCCAGGCCCATGACCACGCCACGGCGTGGCAGATGCTTCGTCGTCTTCAGAAGGTTAGTCCGCATAGGGGGAGGACCTATTATCTTAGGGGCGCATTGCTATTCACCGAGAAGAAATGCCCCCAGGCGCTGGCGGCCTTCACCATACTGGATAGTCTTTCTACTGAATGGGATCCCAGTGTGGCATATATGCGCGCCCTTTGTTACCTGGCTATGGGAGATCCTGACCGGGCAAGAAAGGTGGCCGGCCCCGTGGTCTGGCCGTCGGTGCTATCAATCCTGGAAAACGCGAAAACCGAAAGCCGAGACGACTAATGGAAGCTACAGTATCGGCTATTGGCCAGAGGATTCCCGTTGCCTGGCAGCCGGCGCTCGGCACAGCCCCAGGGCCCTGCCCCCGGTTGCCTTGACAGTGGTTCAAAGTCACGATATACTATATTCGCAGTATATGGCCGAGTCCTAATAATGGGAGGTATGCCCCGTGTCAGAGTTTACCAAAGTGATACTACTTGCCGGGATGAATAAGCTCGTGTTGGCTATCATGGCTGGCCTGCTTGTTTTTTCTCTATGGCCGGGATGCGCCAAAGCCCAGAAACTGCACGTTCTAGAGTTGAATCAGAGAGTATTGTATCCCGATGACGGGTTGATATTGGGTAATGGTGATTTGTCGGTGAGCGTCTACCAGACCGGGGACCGCATTATATGGCGCCTGGGCAAGGGCGATGTGTGGGACCGCCGCCACGACCTCAGCGACGACCCGAGACCGCTGGATATAGAAGAGTTTGCCCATGGTATTAAAGTTGAGGGGTGGAAGGCTGACCACCACCAGTTCATAGAGGCCCTCCACGGTACTGACAATCCTGAGCGAACCAAGGAAGTAAGCAAGTCTGTTCCCAGTTACAGGCAGCGGCCTTATCCGTGCCCCAAGCCAGTGGGGGAGTTGAGCGTGCAACTGCCCCTGGCAGCCCGGCACACAGATATGAAAATATCCCAGCGCCTGGTGATTGAAGAAGGCCGGCTGGAGATTACCTGTTCCTGGCCCGAGGGCGGGCAGCTCACGTTAGATTCATTTATCGTCCCCTCGCCCAATGTGCTGGTAGTTCATTGGAAGGTTCAGGATTGTCCCGTGTGGTTTTCGCTGTATCGCTGGGCCGACCCGACTCTTCAGGAGTATGCGGCCCGGTTAGTTGCAGATACTCGGCATCGGGTATTTAGGGCTTTATAAAATGACCCCAAGGTTACCCCGCTGGCGCCGCCAGAAACTCGCGACGGCTACTACGATACCGTGGCAACCCATTTCATCGAACAGGCGTTTGCCCCTGATCCTCTATTTGAAGAAGGCTTTCGCTACTGGTTAGTGCCGTTTACTGCCGGGGCTGATATAAAGCCAGCAGATATGCAACCGCTGGAGGAAGCGCGCATTCAGATTATACCTGAAGGTGACGCTAATGAGGGTTGGCTGGCGGTTCACGTACCCACGAGCAGCGATCCCGGAGGGGTGGAGAATGAATGTCACCGAATAAGGGAGACTATATATAAAGAGCCAGCAGAGACTATGAAGCAGTGGCGAGAGGATACTATAAGGGAGTCTGAGCAGTTCTGGGCCAAGTCCGGAGTGACAATTGCCGACCCGATTATGGAGAACCTCTGGTACCAGATTCTTCACGCCCGCCGCTGCATCTACCGCGATGATACAGTGCCTCCCGGCTTGTTTATGCCCAGTACTATCGGTGATTACTCGGTCTGGCATGGCGACTATCACTGGAATTATAACTTTGAAGCGCCTTTCTGGGGTAATTACACGGCCAACCATTTTGAAATTGGCGATGCCTACTTCCAGGCGATGGACTATATGCTGCAGATTGGCCGCCAGATTGCCCACGACTACTACCACTGTCGTGGTGCCTTCATACAACTGACTGGCTATCCAATTCACGCCTTGGATGACCCGTATGGGACAGGATCTTTGAGCCGTATGGCCTATATGACCGGCTGGGCGATGCAGCCGTATTGGTGGCGGTATCAGTACAGTCAAGACAAGGACTGGCTGCGGGAGAAAGGCTATCCCGTGATTCGGGACTGTGCCTTATTCTTCACCGATTTCCTTAACAAGGGCGACGACGGCTTGTATCACGCCTTTCCCTCGTGTGAAGAGGAGAGTAAGTTTACAGGTGATCCCAACGACTATACCGATCGTGCTGAGGTACTCCAGCACATACGCTATTCTCTGCGGGCAGCGATTCTAGCCAGTCAAGAACTCGGGGTGGACGAAGCATTCCGCGCCGAGTGGCAGGACCGACTGGACAATATGGCGCCTGATAATAACAAGTACTTTGGCAACCAGTATGACCCTTCACTGAAGGGCCTGGAGAAATGGTGCGCGGACAGCAGTCCGCCCCAATGGGGCTACGGTAAGCCCTACGATCGGCAACCCCGCGAAGCCCCCAGCGGCGCTTCACCTTTGGTCGGTAGGTTTGGTTCCTGGTGGCTGGCCCACCCCGGGGGGGCGATAAGTATGCTCAGGGACGGGCGCTTCGTAGCCGATCGGGACTATGACGTGATGCGGGAGTTTGTTGAGACTACTCGCCATCCCAACGGGCTTATGTTCACGGCAAGCGACTATGGATACCACAGCTGGGTTTTCAACGAAGAACTGGCGATTATTGCCCCGCTCCAGGAGATGATGCTACAAAGCTGGGATGGCATCTTGCGCATTTTCCCCGCCTGGCCCACTGATGTCGAGGCCAGCTTCCGCACCTTCCGGGCGCAGGGGGCTTTCCTGGTCAGCGCTTCCTGGGCCAACGGTGCGGTGACTTCGGCGGAGATATTCAGTGAAGTAGGCGGCCGCTGCCGTCTGTACCCGCTGTGGGCCCAAGCAGGCGTCCAGGTTACGGATGATAGCGGCCAGCGAGTGCCGGTAGTGGAAGAGGCGGAAGGTGGGGTAGTGTATTTTGAAACCCAGGCCGGTCACACGTATAAGCTGGCAAGAGAATAAGCGCCCGTGCGTCTACGGCAGAATCCGTTGACTCTTCACGCGCAGCCAGATTTTGGCAATCTGGAAGTCGGTGGTGTACTTAACTGCAACGACTTGTTCCCATTACCATTCTACAAATAATTACAAATTTCTCCGGCCAAGGGTTAGCGGTTACGTAAAGGAAGAATGAACAGTTGACAACGCTAGAGAATTATGTTATACTAAGAGTGGAGAATAGATAATAACAGTATCTTTATATACAATAGATGAATAATGGTGGTTCCTGGCCTTCCGGCGAAGGTGCTTATGATAGTGGGATGAGAACATGACATGCTCTCTCGTCGGCGTAAGTATACTGGTAGTTTAGCACTGAGGGGTAGGTGTGATAGTGAGCCACGCGCGCACAAATCTGAGGATGGCTGACAATCCGTGCTGCCCTGGTGGTAAGGGGCGCGGATTTTTTGTGTGTCACCACGCCATAGTTGAAGATTCGTAGCCTGACAATTGCAAGGAGGTGAGAAAAGCTCATAGCACCGGCAGGTATTAGTGGCACAGGCCTTCAGCCGGTGGCAAAGCCTGGCAAGCTCATAGTAAAGGGAAGGCGCTGTACAAGTGGGGGCACGACGTACGGAGCCACACGAACCTACGGCAGTTATCTCGATTTATCGGGAGGTGCCGAGGGAACTAATTCAGTAGAAAGGTGATGAAGATGATGAGGACGACCAGAACAACTAGCAAGGGCTTTACATTGATAGAATTGCTGGTAGTGATAGCCATCATCGCTATCTTGGCGGCAATTCTATTCCCCGTATTTGCCCGGGCCAGAGCCAAGGCCCAGCAGACTGCCTGTTTGAGTAATGTCAAACAGCTCACCCTGGCTGTTTTGATGTATGCGGAAGACTATGGGCAACATCTGCCGGGAGGAGCAGCAGGTATCGGGGGGGCCAACTGCAGCACAACGACTCCCATGTTTTTTGCTCTTAGTTTTAGTGCCTGGGGAGATGACACCTATTGCGGGGCCGGATCATATATGCTAGGTTGGCACGATCGGATCTATCCGTACGTTAAGAATGAGCAGCTTTTTGTCTGCCCCACTCACGACATAGGGGGGCAAGACGAAATCACGGCTGGCGTTAAGCCTGCTGGTGACCCGGCTCCGAATAGGATGGTCACCTCGTATGCCAGTCCGAACTACCTGGGTATGCTGGGAAACGTGTGGGCTGGTGGCAGTTGGGACACGAAACTGGCTGGTGTATCATTGACTGCAATTCCCCGTCCCGTAGACATCGTAATGTGGGCTGAGGGGCCCGGCCAGAGCGGTACCCAGTGGGCCTCCTTCGCCGTATGGAAAAGTTGGCTGGCGAACTCTGGAGCCATGGACCGCCACAATAAGGGTGCTAATTACGGCTTCTGCGACGGCCATGCCAAGTGGATGGCCAGAGCAGAGATATATCAGAGCGGCGATTCGAGCGACAGCTCGGGTCATTGGTTCTGGTGGGTGGAATAGTAACCATCGCTGCATCTGAGGCAGAGGAGGGACTGGTTTGATTGCCAGTCCCTCTTTAGTTCCAGCGACTGAATCTATCCCGGTTGGGCAACCGTCCTTGTTGGCCCGATGGCAGCCGGGATACTTATATCCCTTTAATTAGCATGACCAGGGCTGATACGGCACCCCAGAAAGCATCGCCGCCCAATTCTCCGATGACCAGTCCGATAAATAAGGGCGAGAGCTGGCGGTATACTTTATGGCCGCCCAACCTTACCGCTAGTTGTTTGCAGGCCCACCCCGGCAGCAGTCCCGCCCAGATTCTCGCCGGGGTCCAGGCAGTGCCGAGGGGATAGGCCAGAGGATGGAAAGGCCACCAAATGAAAGTATGGTAGCATTGCACTAATCCCCACATAATCCCGCCCCCAGTGAGTATCTCAAATAGGCTTCGCCACTGGGGGCCGGGTACTCCTTGCAGGCTGGTGACGATAGTGTTTTGCCAGTAGCTGCTGCTCCATTGGCCCCAGTACCAGGACGAGCAAAGCATAACCCCGCCGTACTTGTAGCACATCTGCAATATTATCACTGAGAAGGTGACTAACGCGGCGATGCCGCCCACCATCATATACTGCTTGAACCTGGCTCTATCCCAATCCATGACATCGGCAATCTTGTGGCTTTGCAGAAGCATGGGACTGCAGCTACTGATGTGCGGAACCCAGAACGGGGCTTGCTGTAGCATCAGGCTGGGCATATCCTTGGCCCCCAGCCAGCGGGCGCCAAAAATCTTGCGCATTAGTCCGTCGGGCGAGTCGCCGAATGTGCAGTGGGGCATGCCCAACGTTGCCTCTATGCGCGCGGTACACAACTGCAATGCCAGCAGGATGACAACGAATAATGCCGCCGCATGCCAGGTCAGGCCGGCATAATGCGACCAGATAATCATGCCAACTGTTCCCAGCACACTGGCGGGGATAGACCAGCGGTCGGGATGCAGATTATCTTGGCGGCCACCAATACTCTTCAGCAGGTCGCGCCACATCTGCCCCAGGTCGCGGCGGGCGGTCCAGAAGAAGAAGGCCACAAAGATAAGGGCCCCTCCCATTCCTTGGTTGGCGCCCACAGTCCAGGCTGAAGCCCCCATTCCTTCCGAGGTATAACCCAATGCGGCCAGCAGTATGGTCTGGGCCAGCATAGCAAAATAGAAGAACAACACACCATTACTAATCTGCAGCGGCAACACGTAGGCAATGCCCATTACCAGCCAACGGAAGTATATCGTAATCCATACTGCATTCCACGGGGGACCCTTCGGCCAACTCTCGGGAACTATCATGTGGAACCATAAATCTGGGAAGGCCGGCAGCCAGGTGCCCAGCATGATGAGGAAGCCGTGGATGAAGGGAATAGCAAAACCTATCCACAGCAGCTTGTTATGCAGCAGTTGGCCCTTCGGATTCCAGCTACTGCGGGCACCGCCGACCGTCAGGGCTAGCTCAGCCAGGGGGAAGGTGATATGTTCTTGGCGGAACCAGCGTCTACGAAACAGACCAGTTAAGGACAGCATGGTATAATAATATAGTAGCAGGAAGCCACCCCACCGATACAGGAGCGCTGCCCATAATCCCCAGGGCACCTGCGTACTCAGCCCGCCGGGGACCCCCTCGTAGTATTGCATAATAGCCTGCGGATGATGCCCAGCGCTCAGCAATAGCCAACTGGGAATGTGTGGCAAGACCTGGACTGCCCACTGGGGTGGGCTTTGGACCGGATAGAAAGGAGTGGCGGTAAGCCCAAATACATAGTATAGGCCGCCCACGGAGGCAAATATCGTGGCGGGCAGCAGTATCGCATAGCTTAACAGACCATCAGCGGCAAACCAGCGGCGCCGGCCGATACTCAGCAAGGGTCTTAGCAGCCACGCGACCAGGACCAACATTATGAAGGGGCCAGTGGGTATCTGGCCCCAGGCAATGTTACTGCCCGAGGGGGTAAGGCGCGGGATACGGAATGATAACGATGGCACCAACCACGCCAGGGCAGTGATAAGAACTATCCCCACAACCACCCCGCGCAGCCGTAACGGGGAGTCGTCTTGTGTAGTTATTTCGGAATCATTTAGTGGTTTAATGGTGCTCCTGCTTCTAGCAGTAAGGCCGGGTTGCCGCCGGCACCCGTTCCACACCATATTGTCTATTCGTCTGCCGGCCCCTAAGTCCTTCTTGCCCAGTTGTCAACGCCAGGCTTCGCTGGCCCTTATGGTAGCCGGCAGGCATCCTCATATCCCCTTAATTACCATTATCAGGGCGGATACGGATCCCCAGAAAGCATCCCCGCTTAGCTCTCCGATGACCAGTCCTATGAACAAGGGCGATAGCTGTCGGTATACTTTGTGACCGCCTAACTTCACGGCGGCTTGTTTGCAGGCCCATCCTACCAGTACGCTAAGCCAGACTTGGTTAGCGGTATAGGTAGGTGCGAGAGGATAGGCCAGAGGATGGAAAGGCCACCAGATGATGTTATGGTAGCATTGCACTAATGCCCACATAATCCCGACCCCAGTGAGTATCTCGAACAAGCTTCGCCACTGGGGGCCGGTGATATACTCCATACTCATAGCAATGCTGTTTTGCCAGTAGTTACTGCTCCATTGGCCCCAGTACCAGGTGGGGCAAAGCATAGCGCCGCCGTACTTGTAGCACATCTGTAATACTATCACTGAGAAGGCGATTAACGCCGCCGCCCCGCCCACCATCATATACTGCTTGAACCTGGCTCTATCCCAATCCATGACATCGGCAATCTTGTGGCTTTGCAGAAGCATGGGACTGCAGCTACTGATGTGCGGCACCCAGAATGGAGCCTCCTGTAGCATTAGGGTGGGCATGTCCTTAGCCCCCAGCCAGCGGGCGCCAAAAATCTTGCGCATTAGTCCGCTGGGCGAATCTCCGAACGTGCAGTGGGGCATACCCAACGTTGCCTCCATACGCGCGGTACACAACTGCAATGTCAGCAAGATGACAATGAATAATGTGGCCGCATGCCAGGTCAAGCCAGCATAATGCGACCAGATAATCATACCAACTGTCCCCACCACGGCGCCGGGGATAGACCAACGGTCGGGATGTAGATCTGGCCCGCCGCCGGTTATTCTCAAAAGAAGGTCGCGCCACATCTGCCCCAGGTCGCGGCGGGCGGTCCAGAAGAAGAAAAACACAAAGATAAAGACCGCCCCCATCACCTGGTTCTGGCCCCCAGTCGCAGCGGGTGCTCCCACCCCCTCGGGGTTATAGCCTAGCAAGGACAGCAGTACGGTCTGGGCCTGGAAAGCAAAATAGAAGAATAGCATCCCATTACTAATCTGGAGAGGCAAGATATAGGCAATGCCTAGTACCAGCCAACGGAAGTATATCACAATCCATATGGCATTCCACGGTGGGCCCATCGCCCAACTGGAGCTAAGTATTCTGGGGAAGCCCAGATCCGGGAAGGCGGGCACCCAGGCGCCTAGGGTCACTAAGAATGAGTGTATGAACGGAATGGCAAAACCTAGCCACAGGAGCTTGTTACGCAGCAGTTGGCCCTTCGGATTCCAGCTACTACGGGCGCCGCCGACCGTCAGGGCCAGTTCGGCCAAGGGAAAGGTGATGTGTTCTTGGCGGAACCAACGTTTGCGGAACAGACCAGTTAAGGACAGCACAGAATAATAGTACAATAGTAGGAAGCCACCCCACCGCGACAGGAGCGCTGCCCATAATCCCCAGGGCACCCGCGGACTCCCCCCCCCGGGCCCCGCCGCGGAGGTTTGCGGGATGGGCTGCGCGTGGCCCCCGCCGTGCCGCGGCACCCACGCAGGACGGTGGGGTAGCGCGTCCTGCG
>JAUWJN010000203.1 GCA_030607655.1 bacterium | reverse complement strand
CGCCGGCCGCGACGGCTGGTTTTTTATTATTTAACCGGCTACCCCCGAGCGCCACCTGTTAACCAACCACCTCTCGCTTCCGATCTGTGACCTCCTCGGCTGCTTCGGCCTCGTCGGCAGCCTCCTGGGCTACTGCTACGGCAGGTTCCTCAGCCGGTGCCGCGCTGTCTTCGCCGGGCAGCTGCTCACCAGCCTGCTCAGCCGACTGTTCAGTGACCTCCGCGGCTGCTTCGGCCTCATCCGCGAGGGGCCCGCTGGCCTCTACGGCGGGTTCCTCAGCCGGTGCCGCGCTGTCCTCCACGGGCATCTGTTCATCAACCTGCTCAGCCGACTGTTCAGTGACCTCTTCGGCTGCTACTTCACCACTTTCTTGGATAGTGGCCTTAGCCTGCTGCAGCACCTCGCCAAATTGGTCGCCCAACTTAATGGTCATTCCCGGCTGGGAATCCATATATTTCTGATACTCGTGGCGTTCTTTTTCCTGTACGGCTTCCGTCAAGCTCAGCGTCATCTTACGGGCCTGCGGACGAACCTCAACTATCTTGACCTCCACCTGTTGCCCCTTTTCTATTACCTCGTCGGGACTGGTGATACGCTCAAGACTCATCTCGCCAATGGGGATGAAGCCCTCCATTTCGGCATCGGCGAGCCGGGCGAAGGCCCCGGTGGAAACGATCCGCGTTATCTGGGCTTTTGCGATGCTGCCCTTGCTGAGCTTGCCAGCCGCCTCCTTCCACGGGTCGGGCAATATCTGGCGCCGGCTCAGCGAGATGCGCTTACCATCTTCTTCGATATTCAGCACCATCACGCGGATTATCTCGCCCGTCTGAAGTATCTGGGAGGGGTGATCAACATGAGTCCACGACATCTCCGAGATATGCAGCAAGCCATCTATGCCGCCCAGGTCTATGAAGGCCCCGTAGTTCGTCAGGTTTCGCACCCGACCCTCACAAACTATTCCCGGCTTCAGACGAGCCAGGCTCGCCTCGCACCGCCGTTGCCGTTCCTCCTCAATTACCTGACGGTGAGATAGAATTACCTGGTTGGCCGCCCGATCGGTTTCCAGAATCTTCAACCGGAGGGTCTTGCCGACGAATTTATCTAAGCTGCGCACATCCTGGGTAGCCACGTGGGAGGCGGGGACAAAGCCCGGCACGCCCAAATCTACTCGCAACCCGCCCCGCACCCGCTCAGTTACCATTGCCGTAACTACCTCGCCGCTCTGGTGGGCCTCGGTTATATGACCCCATACTCGTTCATAATCGGCCCGCCGCTTGGACAGACGAATTACACCGCGCTCTTCGTCAATATGGATTACGGCGACCTCTATCTGCTCTTCGGGCGCGGGCAGGGCGTCTTCATTGGCAAACTCGCTGAGGGGAATGAAGCCCTCATACTTGGCCCCAATGTCTACTATCACACCTTCATCCTGTTGGTCAACGACTACTCCGTTGACTATGTCGCCCTCACTAATGGTGATCGGGGCCGCCGTTTGCAGGTCTGCCCATCGCTCTTCCAAATCCCAGCGCGAGCTAATAACCCGCTGGGGGCTAACCGTCTCCTCGTCAGCTTCTGTTCGGGCCTGATTATCCGGCTTTTCAGTGTCATCTACTTCTGGCTGAGTCTCTTCGGGGAACTGCTCATTATCTTCCTTGTCCATGGCCTTCGGCTCCTTTACCTAATCGTAGTTACTATACTTCTAATTTAATCCGCATACATTGATCTATCTACATCTGATTCACATCACGGTCTTAACATCTCGCCAGTTGTTACCAGTTTTTATATCTACTGTCAACGGAACTGTCAACCCCCAGGCTCCTTCCATAGTCTCCTTGGCTAATTCACCGACCTTATCCACCTCCTTCGCGGGCACTTCAAAGACCAGTTCATCGTGCACCTGCAGCAGCATCTGGGCCTGTTCACTGACCTGCGGCAGGCGGGCGGCGACGTCTACCATTGCAATCTTGATGATGTCAGCGGCTGAGCCCTGAATGGGAGTATTAGCCGCGGCCCGCTCCGCGTAGGCCCGCACCCGATTATGACTGCTCCTCAACTCCGGCAGGGGACGGCGCCGTCCACAGATGGTCTGCACGTAGCCATCTTCACGCGCCTGCTGCACAATCTGGTTCATATATTGCTTTACCCCCGCCAGGCGGGTGAAATAGTTCTCAATGAACCCCTCGGCCTCCTCCCGAGTGATATCAAGCTGCGCGGCCAGCGCGATTGGCCCCATCCCATACATCACCGCGTAATTGACCGTTTTCGCCGCCCGCCGCATATCCGCAGTGACCTCCGCCACCGGCACCTCAAATATGGTCGCCGCCGTGCGCTTGTGAATATCCTCACCCGCCAGGAAGGCCGCCACCAGGTTCTCATCGCCCGACAGGTGGGCCAGGATGCGCAATTCAATCTGCGAGTAATCGGCGCACAACAGCCGATTATCTGGAGAGCCAGCCACAAAGCAGGCCCGAATTTCGCGTCCCAACTCAGTCCTTACGGGAATATTCTGCAGATTGGGATTACGGCTGGAAAGTCGGCCGGTGGCGGTCACCGTTTGCTCAAAGGTGGTATGCACCCGCCCGGTCTGAGTGTCTACCTGCTCCAGCAGCCCTTTCACGTAGGTGGAGTGCAGTTTCGCAAGCTGCCGGTACTCCAAGACTAAACGGATAATCTCGTGCTCCGCCGCTAATTCCTCCAGTACATCAGCCGCGGTAGACCAGCCCGTCTTGGTGCGTCTGCCCTTGGGTAACTGCAAGTTTTCAAACAACACCTGGCCCAATTGTTTAGGCGAATCAACATTGAACTTGGTGCCGGCCAACTCATAAATCTTAGCACGCAACTCCTGCTGAGTGCCGGCCCACTGCTGGCCCAATTCCGTCAGGCCCGCAGTATCAACCGCGATGCCCGCCCGTTCCATATCCCGCAAAATCTCCACCAGGGGCATCTCCACCCGCGCAAATAACTCCTTGGCTCCCACCTGCTCCAGGCGGGACAACAGTGACTCCCGCAGCCTACTGATAACAGATGCTTCTGCCTGGGCGCGCTCGGCTGCGTCGGATGACGGGGGCAGTGCCTCCTGGAGGTATTGTGCCGTCAGTATCTCCACCTCTCGCTCGCCCCGCTGCGGCGCAAGCAAATAATCAGCTACCGCCGCGTCAAACTGGGCAGCGCCCAGCTCGACTCCCAGCGGTTCCAGAGCAGCCATCACCCCTTTTAACTCATACCCACGTTTACCAATCTCAGGGTCTTGTAATAGCCCCTGGACTGTGGGGGGTAGCAGAGAGGATTGCTCCCCGGCAAAAAGGCCCTCCGCCGCCTCAGCACTTGCCGGCCACGGCAGATACACGGCGCCTGCCTCGTCCACCGCCAGCGCCAGACCCTGGGGCTGGTCATCCGTCTGGCTCAGGGCTATATTCACGTAGCCGGCCCGCCGGGCCGCTTCAATTACCTCGTCAAGTTCTGGACCAGAGGTGGCGGGGCCTGTCTGACTGGGCTGCGCCGGCACATCATTAAGCCGCTCCAGAAGGCTCGAAAACTCCAGGCGGGCCAGCAGTTGACGCACCACCGGCTGATTTATGCCGGCCCAGCGCAGGTCCTCAGGCAGAACTGATATGGGCATATCAGTAGCGATTGTCGCCAGTTCCTTACTCAGCCGGGCTTGGTCGGCATACTCAGCCAGATTAGCCCGCAGCTTCTCTCCGCTCACCTGGTCAATCTTCTCCAGCAGCGTCTCCATCGTGCCAAATTGTTTTAGTAACGACTGGGCCGTCTTGGGGCCGATGCCTGGCACCCCGGGGATATTATCCGAAGTATCTCCAGCCAACCCCTTCAAATCAGCCAACTTAGTAGGCACAACTCCATATTCCTTCTCTGCGGCGGCGGGGTCATACAACTTCGTATCCCGTACTCCCTTCACGGTCGCCATAACTTTCACTTGCTCGTTGACCAGGTGCACCAGGTCGCGGTCGCCGGTAATCACCAGTACTTCCCAGTCCTCCTGCGCCGCCCGTTGGGCTACAGTACCGATAATATCGTCAGCTTCGTAGCCTTCTTTCTGGGTATGCTGCATACCCAGGGCCTCGACAAGTTCATAGGCAAGGTCGAACTGGGCGGCCAATTCCTCATCCATAGGCGGCCGCGTGGCCTTATAGTCTTTGAACTGCTCATGGCGGAAGGTCGGGCCGGGGGCGTCAAAGGCGACCAGCACCGCATCAGGGCGCTGCTCGGCCAGCAGCCGTATCAGCATCTGGGCGAGGCCGTAGACGGCATTGGTGGGCTGTCCGGCGGAGGTAGACAGCGCCGGCAGGGCGTGATAAGCCCGGTGCAACAGGCTATTGCCATCTATCAATATCAATTTGGGGGCCAACTGCGCTTCCTCTCCTACCCCGTCAACAGCGTTCGGCATTCAGAAACGGCTTACGACAACGGGTAACGGCCCTTCGGCAAGCTCAGGACACGACGGGTACCCCCTTCTTGTCGCGTAGGCGAGGTTCTCCCCCCTCGCCCCCTAGATCGCGCAGGTTAGAGCACCGGCGCTACGCGGTGAGGGCCGGCTTCGCTACGCTCGACGCGGCCCCTCCAAACGGCCCTTCGGCAGGCTCAGGACAGGCCCTTCGCGGCAGGAATGCCGCTCCTACAGCCCCTACCCGGGCCGTTCCTTACTTCCCGCTTCCCGCCTCCCGCCTCTGCAGTTATCTGCCGTTCCCTATCGCAGTTGGGGTTGCGGGCCGGGGTGCATTAGCAGCTCACTGCTCTGTTGCCAGCGGTTAGATTGTATCTGGCGAACAACTGCCACCGCTACCTCACTAAACAGCATCTCCCACGCCGAGCCGCGCCCGTATTCCTTTAGGGCGGGCTTGCCAGGAATACCGCCCTTCTCCGCCGCTATCTTCACTGCATCGTGGAAATTGCCCAATTCGTCCACCAGGCCGACTTCCTTGGCCTGGGCCCCAGTGTATATGCGCCCATCGGCTAGCTTTTTGACCTCCGCCACATCCATTTCTCTGG
>JAUWJN010000074.1 GCA_030607655.1 bacterium | reverse complement strand
CGCCTCGCAACTATCTCTAATCATAATACTTTTGACGCTGATAATCAATACTGCATCTGTAGCCGCGCTGTTGTACAATTGGTACTGGGCTGACAGGCCGGGCCGGCTACACTTGGAATTCCAGTCCTTTTTCGGGGATGAACTGATGGAGATACTGCCCGGAGATAGTCAGTTCCTCTATCAGCCGCGTCTCGCTCTTGGTAGAGGAAGGAATAACTTCGAGCACCAGGTAGTTACAGTCTACTGGTGCTATGACTTCTGACAGTGGATTGGAGCTGTAGCGACGGTGTGACTCTTCGAGAGCGGCCAGGAACGGCTCAATCTCGACTTTACCAATCTCGTTGTATTCCGGCGTGAAGGGCCAGTGACTACTGGACTCGGGCACGGTCTGCTGGAGGTGGATGACCTCGGAAACTGCGCCGAATTGGCGAGTCCACTCCAGATAGTCCAGGTCAGGGCCGCTCATTCCGTACTGCTGACCGGCCTGGTGCCCAACATCTACTGTGATGTATACAGGCACACCGTCATTCTCAACGTTTACGGCGTGTAGGTATTCAGCGGTCTGCGGCAAGGTCCAGGGAACTTCCGAGGGGGTATACATCTGCTCGATGTAGAGGGCCTTCATTCCCTTATCTTTGGCGATGACCGCCAGTTCACGTATCTGGGCATAGATGCGGGCGATTGCTTTTTGGTACTCATCGGGCTGCTCCCACACTTCCACCGGCACCGCGTCAACATGTCCCCCCAGTCGGTCGGTGCCCATCGCCAGGGCCAGGTCCATAGCCTCACACCACCACTGGAATGCGCGACGGCGCGGGGCCGGATGGCTGTGCGACAGTCCGTGAAAGCGGTGCGTCGCCATCCCAGTGTACAGGTCGCAGATGAAGACCCCATGACGGGCGGCAGCGTCCTTAATCTCCGCGGCCAAACTCATCTGGAACTCTTTATCGCCCATAAAAAACGGGTCAATACTATCGGCACAAAACTCGTGAACATCGAAACCTACCTGGCGAGTAATGCGCATAATGTTGTCGGGATTCTCCCACCGGCGGGTAGCAAACGCACCATCCAGACCCAGACGTAGAGTAACCTGGCGCGACATAACAATCCTCCTGATACCAATAGGTTAGTGACTGCCGATGCTATCTATGAACTTGACCATCCCCCCGAATTATAGCATAATTCCTCTTGGATAGCGCCACGACCTTCCCTAGTATGAGAGGCTAATGGCTTTAATGGGGTGAGAATTGGATATACTCTTGACAGAGCGCTACCAATATAGGCAAAGGAGCAGTCAACGTGGCTCCTGCTGACGCGGGCACCGATCAATTATCTGAGCAGCGCGCCAAGGGCATTCGCACTGCGGTGATAATTGCCGTAGTGGTGGTTGTGCTGCGATATTTACCCCTAACGGGCAACCTCTTCCTATTCTCAGTTATTGAGAACTTCGCCTACGATGTAGCCTTTGACAGCCGTGAGCCCCAGCCACCCTCTGATATCGTAGTTATAGCGATAGATGATGAGAGTCTGGTCCCCGAGCATCTTGGGAGGTGGCCGTGGGCACGCGACAAACACGCGCAACTACTGGACCGACTATCCGCAGCTCAGGTGGTGGCTTTTGATGTGCTCTTCACTGAGCCGGACCGATATGAGCCAGAAGGAGATGCTCGGTTTGCCGAGGCAATTCGACGCCACGGGCGAGTAGTATTGGGAGCATACAAGCGAGTCAAGTCAGAATACCGGGAGACAGACTCGCCGAAAATGCCCAGTTATCCAATGCCGGCAGATGGCCCGGGGTCTTTGCAGGAGATCCAGCCGCTGAACTTTACCCCGCCCATACCTTCTCTGGCCCAGGTCGCCGCCGGTATTGGCTATGTAGATATTAACCCTGATGCTGACGGCGTGTATCGCCGGGTACTGCCCTTGCGCGCCGGCTATGACGGGAACATCTATCCCCATTTTGCCACCGAAATCGCGCGGATCGCAACTGGCCCCCAGCCCGAAGTCATAGTCGCGCAAGTCCCCCAGTGCCAGATGGCTATGGTAGGCCGGCGCCTTCATCTGAGTAACGATGGCGCATTGCTCATAAACTACTGTGGGCCGACGGGTACTATCCCTCAGTATAGCTTCTGGGAGGTAGTGGCGGGGCGGGTGCCGGCTGACCGTTTCGCCGACAAAATTGTACTGGTGGGAGCCACGGCACCGGGGCTGTATGATATCCGCTATGCGCCATATCGCAGTAGCAACCGCTTTTTTCTGGGAGTGGAGACCAACGCCAACATCGTCAACAGCCTGCTACATATGGCGCCCCTGAAGGACAACTCCCAGGCGGTGCCCTGGCTATTGTTTACGGTTATCCTGGGTGCCTTAGCCGGCTGGATGGTATGGAGCAGCGGGGAGGTAGTGGGCCCGGTTATTGGCGTGTTGCTTCTGGGCTTGATAGCGGTCCCCTCCTTCTTTGTAGTGTTCTACTATGCCAATCAAGTGTTGCCTTACGGCGCGATCGTCTTAGCCACAGCGGTGCCGGTGGGGCTAGGCATCTACGAACGCCTCGGCGCGGAGCGGCGGATGATTCGCAACCAGTTCTCGGTGTACGTATCGCCCGATGTGCTGGCGATGCTGATGCGCGATCCGGAGATTATCCGCGAGGGCCAGCGCCGCGACATAACTCTACTTTTCTCAGATGTGCGCGGCTCCACAACACTCTCGGAGAAGATCTCTCCCGAGGTGTGGCTATCTCAGCTCAACGAATATATGAGCGAGATGACCGCCGTCATATTCGCTTATGATGGCTACCTGGACAAATTTATGGGCGACGGGATAATGGCTATCTGGAATGCTTTTGGTATTCAGAGCAATCATGCCCAGTTAGCGGTGGGGGCGGCCTGGGCGATGCTCAAGCGTCTGGAAGCGCTCAATGAATACTGGGGAAGCAGGCCGAGGACCGCACTCCCTTCCGTATCGGCATTGGGGTGCACACCGGCGCGGCGGTACTGGGCGATGCCGGCTCCGACCAACGACGCCAGTACACAGCTATCGGGGATAGCGTGAATCCCGCGGCTCGGGTGGAGACGATGAATAAAGAACTGGGCACGACACTTATCATCAGTGAGACCACTGCTGAGCAAGTGAAGGGGTTGTTCGAATTGCACGAAATCGGCGAGGTACCAGTGCGCGGGCGCAGTGAACCTATCCGCATATTTGAGGTGTTGGGCAGCAAAACTGGGGCGTAGACTCGAAGGAGGGTGCCAGTGATGCTTAGTTGGTTCCGCAGGAAGAAGAAGTCGCAGACTGACGAAGAGATATTGGCCGACGCCTTTGTCGGTGTCAAGGAAGGCCTGGAAAGGAAGCAGCGTGTTCGCAAGCGCCTGTACCGCCGCCTGTGGCCTGAATGGCTGGATCGGCGTGTGGTTATCGGTATACTGGTAGTGCTAGGGGCTATTATCGCTGACGGCGTGCGGCGGGAAGACCAAGAATTTCACGCTGCTGTCACCAAGGTGTACGGCGCCGTATGGGTGCAGAGCAGCGAGGCGTCAGCGGTCAAGGTAGCCCAGGTGGGCCAGAGCCTCGGGGACCGCAATGTCCTTACCACCGGACCCCAGTCCAGTGTGGTTCTGGACTTTCCTGATGGTAGTGTGATCACTGTGGGGCCGGGTAGTCGGTTCGTAATCAAACTGCTGGAGTATAGCCGAGGCGGAAGATGGCGTGAACGCGCCTTCTTCCTGCAAGTCGGACAAATCTGGGCCCGCGTTTCTCCCTACTTCGGCGCTAAGTCCGAGATGCGCGTGTACACGCCTTCGTCAATTGCGGCGGTACGGGGTACTACCTTCTACGTCAGTCAGGATCGCCAGGGCGTTGTAAGCCAGATTCAATGTGCGGACGGGTATGTAGCTGCCGCGGGCTTCCGCGGCCGACCCCAATACCTATCTGCCAATACGGGCGCTAGTGTGAGTGTGGGGCAGGCACCGCAGAAGCCTCGCGTGCTCACGCAAGCACAGCGCCGTCCTTTCACCCAGGAGGACCTGCTCAAACCCATCCCGCCCGAGCTGTGGCTCAAGACTTTCGAACTCACCGTCACTCAGCTCCTGGACGCTCCGCTGTCTATCCTGGGCATTGGCAAAAGTAGTTGGGCGGTGGGAGCCGCTGACTTCGCCCGCCGGACTACCGCCCTGGAAGCCCTGCGACTGCTGCATCAACATCTGGAAGGCTCGCCCACTTATCCGGAGTTCGTTAACCCTGCCACCATCGAGCAGCTAGGTATTCCCCCGAAGGAGAGCCTGCGGATTCTATCAGTATTTAACGCTGGTGCGCTTGAGTTATATCGGCAGGTAAGCGGTGGCCGCGGCTTTATCGTCTTTGCCCGTGCCCGCGACAACAAACGCACCCTCTACAAACTCACCCCCTCCGGCCCCCAGAAGGCGACTGAAGACGAACTCCAGGCCGCTTGGTAGCTCCTGAGGAGGGATAATGATGGGACACAAATTCTTTCCTGCGTTTGCAGGTATGGGCCGTTGGCTGGTGCGGATTGCGCCGAAGGTGGGCCTGGGCTTGCTGGTTTTATTTGTGCTGCTGGCTATTCCCTGGACCTACTTCAAAATCAAGTGGGGCCGACAGTTGGAGGCTGAGTTGGCTGCCCTCAAGGCCCAGGGGATGCCTTTGACTATGGTTGAGGCTGCACCTAAGCCAGTCCCCGACGACCAAAACGCGGCGGTGCTGTATCAACAGGTGTTCCGGGTAGACTTCGATTCCGGACAGTCCAAGTCTTTGCTATCGGGCGAAGAGCACCAGTTACTGAAGGATTATCGGAAGAAGCCGGACGCTCAACTGCAAAAACAAGTACGCGAGTTACTGGCTCGTCCCCAGGTACAGGAGGCTCTGGGAACCTTCCGCCGTGGTTCGCAGAGACGTTACTGTGTCTTTCCGGTGAACTGGCAGGATGGCGCGGGGGTACTTTCCCCCCACATGGCGAGGTTCAGGGAAGCCTCGCAGATTATTGCGGCCCAGGCGTTTATATTAGCCAAGGAAGGGCACTCGGCGGAAGCCCTGGATTGGTGCCAGGTGGCCTTGCGGATGTCCGAGCACGCGGCCTCTGAGCCTACGCTTATAATCCAATTTGTCTACATAGCCCTGCAGAATATAACCTTTGGGGCAGTGAAGCAAATTGTCTCGGCAGCCGAGGTCCCGGCTGCCACAGCGGACAGATTCCAAACATACCTGCGCGAGATTGATCCCTACAAGACTTTCACCACGGGAATGGTCGCAGAGCGGGCCTTGGGGTGTGGGGAATTCGCTAGGATGCCCAAAACCCCGAACCTTAAACTAGACCAGCTAACTTATCTGCGATATATGGGCAAACAGATCGAACTCGCGGGACTGCCGTACTATGAGTCCCGAGCGGAGCATGAGGCTCTGGAAGTAGATATGAAGAAGCTGCCTCCATACCAGGCCCCTCTCACCAGAATACTCTGCCCTGTATTCAGCCGCGCTGTTCAGAAGCGCGGCCAGGCAGTGGCCAATCTCGGGCTGTGCCGGATCGTGCTGGCCCTGAAAGCCTACAAGTATGAGCGGGGCGCGTATCCCGATACTCTGCAGCAGTTGCAGCAGACCTTGGACTGGCAACTGCCTGAGGACCCCTTCAGCGGCCAGGATTTCGTCTACCGCCAGCAAGGCAAAGGCTTTCTCCTGTACAGTATTGGGCAGGACCTGGAAGATGACGGTGGTCTGCCGAGCCGCGATGAACGCGGCAAGTGGCATGATGACCGCGACATCGTCTGGGAATGTGTGAGATAGGGGAGAGGGGTGAGCAAGGGCAGCCTCACCCCTAGCCCCTCTCCGTTCCAGAGAGGGGTACTAGCTGACCGGCGAACTTCGTTCAGACCCCGAAACGAAAACTACGTCGTATGTCAACGCACGAGGATATTGACCGGACCCCAGAGAACTTGTTACCATCAGTAGGCGTTGACGAAAGCAGGATTTGTTTTCAATCAGCCATAGCAGGCTTATGCTGACGGAGGCTATGAAATGAGCAGTGCTGCCGAAAAACTTCAGCGGATGCGCGATGCGCTCTCACACCGGGAAGGTGACCGGGTTCCCGTGAGTGATTTCTTCTGGACCGGATTCCTCTTGAGGTGCAAAGAGAAATGGGGGGCGGATTTCGCCCCCTATCGCTACGTTGATTTGGATTACATCGTTATTACGCCGAATATGGACCCGCGTATCCAGCAGTTCGAGGTGGTGGAAGAAAGTGGCGAGGACATCGTGGTAAAGACGGGGTTCGGGGCAACCATACGCCGCAGCGGCGACCTGCCCATGCCCTACTTTGAGGAATTCTCGGTAAAAGAGCCGGAAGATATGGTGGCCTTTGAGTTCGATGACCCGGCCGACCCCCGCCGCTTCTTCTCGGGAGGCGACGACCAGATAAACTGTGTTGCCGATACACTGCTGCGCGACCTGCCGCCGTGGGACGAGCGGGTTGATCCGTACGTTGAGGATTTCGCAGTATTCGGCTCGACCTGTGAGCCTTTTGAGTACTTATGGCGCATCATCAGCAGCGAAAATGCTCTGCTCTGGCTGGCGTCAGACCGGGACGTGCTGGCTGCTTTTGTGGGCCGGATCGGCGAGTTTCTGCTCAAATTTGCGGAAGCGCAAATCGAAGCAGGTCGCGGGCGGCTGTCGGGGATGTACATCTGGGGCGATGTGGCCTACCGCAATGGCATGTTTTTAAGTCCGCAGCAATGGCGCGAGATTTTCAAACCCCATGTTAAGCGACTGATTGACCTTTGCCATGCTAACGAGCTGATGGCTATCTATCACGGCTGTGGTAACGCGAGCCCAATCTTTGAGGACATGGTGGAGATGGGGTTAGACGGTTATAACCCACTGGAGGCCAAAGCCGATCTGGATGTGGTCGAACTGAAGAAGCAATACGCGGGCCGGCTCGCGTTTGTAGGCAATATTGACGTCCGCGCTTTGGAGACAGGTGATCCGGCGGCGATTAAGCGCGAGGTACTGTATAAGCTCCAGGCCGCCCAGGGGGGCGGCTTCGTGTTCCAGTCGGACCACTCAGTAACCAGTGGTATAGCCCCCGAAAGTTATGCGCTAGCGATCGAGACATTGCGCGAGCACGGCAACTTCCCGCTGCACTTACCAACTCAGTGAAGATGCACCACGAAGCCGTATTATCAGAAGGAGGTAGTTTGCTAATGGAAAGGCACGGATGCGTTATAAAGGTAAGACCTGAGAAGCTTGAAGAGTACAAGGAGCTGCACGCGGCGGTGTGGCCGGCGGTCCTGGACATGATCAGAGAGTGTAACATCCGCAACCACTCTATCTTCTACAAGGACGGCTACCTGTTTGCGTACTTTGAATATGTTGGCGATGACTATGAGGCCGATATGGCCAAGATGGCAGCGGATCCGGTAACCCAGGAATGGTGGGAACTCTGCGAGCCATGTCAGGAGCCTCTGGAGACCAGAGCCGAGGGGGAATGGTGGGCCGAAATGGAAGAAGTATTCCACACGGACTAGAATACAGCCTAGCCGCTTATTTCACAAATTTTAGCCGGCGGGGGCGGGGGCACCGGCTTTTTTCGAAAAGCGGGGTCTCTACAGAAGCCATTCATTCGTCTCTTCACTACAGGCGGCCTCGTGCCTTCAGGACCAGGTAGCGGTTGACAGCGGCGACGGTAAGCCGCTCGGGCAAGGCGTCCACGATGGCCGCCCCGCGCTGGCGCAGGGCTGATAGCGCCTCCTCACGGTGCATAAGCAGACTGGCGGAGATCGCTCGCTCATAGGCATCAGCGACTTGGTGAGGCATCTGCTGGGCCAGGCGGTGCAGGCGCGGGTCACGCAGGGTAACTACCAGAGGCAGGTGGTGAGGGTAAAGGGCGGCGGTGTGAGCGAGGAGCTGGCTGGAAGCCTGCCGGTCTATCAGGTCAGTGAATACTACCACCAGCGCCCGCTTGCGAGCGCGATCGTGCAAGAGGGAAAAGGCGGCGGGATAATTAGGCTCCTGCATAGTAGGTTGCACGGCGTATAACTGCTCCACGAGCCGCCCGACCTGCGCGCTGCCTTTGCGAGGCAGGACGAAGCTCTGCACCTCATCGGCAAATACCACCAAACCGACTGCATCATCTTTCTGCACCGCCACATACGCCAGCATCAAGGCGGCATTGATCGCGTAGTCCAACTTGGACATCCCGTTCAGTTCAGCGCACATCATCCGTCCGGCATCTATCATAAGTATCAGATTCTGGCTACGCTCAATTTCGTACTGGCGGGTAATGGGCTTGTTACGACGGGCTGTGGCCTTCCAGTCTATGTCGCTAAAGTCGTCATCGGGAACATACTCGCGCAGGCTCTCAAATTCGGTGCCCTCACCTAGTTGCCGCAATCGGCGGAAGCCCACCTGCTGGAGCCGATCGGACCGAGCTAGCAGATCATAGCGCTGCACTTGCAGCAGGTCGGGATAGACCTTAACCGCTTGGGCGGCGGGTATGCGTCGCTGCCACCAGCTTAAAGCGAGCCGGGAGCGCCCCCGGATGTGAATATCGCCGAATTCATAGTCGCCGCGGGCCGGGGGAGTTGTGACATACGAAATCCGCCGACTTTCGCAGGGGGCCAGTTTCAGGCACTGCTGCCGGGCCGGAGTGTTGAATTGCCACGGGGGGTCATCTTTGACCAGTAGAGTAAGAGCGAAGGGACTGCGGCTGCGCAGTTCGATTTCCACCGGATTTTGGGCGCCGACCGAGAGCTTATCTGACACAAATCGGCCCGCCCCGACCAGGCTGACCCGCCGCGACAGTACGTTATCCACAGCCGCCAGGACAATGACACCACCCATCCAAGCCCAGCCGAATATATCCAGCCCTGGCAAGTACGCGCTGGCACCAATCAGCAGCGGACCTATTAGTAGAATGGCAAGGGCGAACTTACTTAGTACCATATCCGGAACTGTCTCTCCAATCGGATCAGCAAGATTTACCGGGGCACGGGCACGGCGGCCAGGATATTATTGACAATGTCATCGGGACGGAGACCTTCAATGTCAGCTGCGGGCCGCAGGATTAACCGGTGACGCAGTACCGCCGGGGCAATAGCCTTAACCT